>JAAYXX010000118.1 GCA_012515695.1 Chloroflexota bacterium | reverse complement strand
GTGGGTATCGCCGGACGCGACGGTGGCCCAATCGGACGTGAACATCTCCACAGCCAATCTGCTGGATTCCTACATCTCGGCCATTGGGGCGAACAGCCTGTGGAATGACGCCAATGCCCTGCAAGGCCAGGGTGTGACGGTGGCTATCGTAGATAGCGGCATCTCCCTGCACCCTGATCTGAGCGATATCCCCTGGTCGCACTCCTGGCGCGTGTTGGCTACAGCCGATTTCAGCTCGGAGCGGTGGGACCTGGGCCTGGATGGCTATGGCCACGGTACCCATGTGGCCGGGATTGTGGGCGGGAACGGGCTGTTCTCGCGGGGCGTGCGCATGGGCGTAGCTCCCCGCGTCAACCTGGTCAACGTGCGGGTGTGCGATAACAAGGGCAAGGGCATGACCTCGGACGTGGTCGCGGGCCTGCAATGGATCTATGAAAACCGGGACCGCTACAACATCCGCGTGGTGAACCTGTCGCTCAATAGCAGCGTGCCCGAATCCTACCACACCAGCCCGCTGGCCGCCGCGCTCGAAGTGCTTTGGTTCAACGGGGTCGTGGTAGTGGTATCCGCAGGCAACAACGGCAGCGGCGAGGAAAACGGCATCCTCTATCCCCCAGCCAACGACCCGTTTGTCATCACCGTCGGCGCTACTGACGACAGGGGCACCACCGACCCCACCGACGACGTGCTGGCCCCCTTCTCGGCCTATGGCGTCACCCTGGACGGCCACGCCAAGCCCGACCTGGTCGCTCCGGGAACCAATGTCGTCAGCCTACTGGCGAACCGCTTTTGCACCGTTTCCGCCATGCACCCCTCGCATCGCGTGGCGGGCTTTAACGGGGCAGACCGATACTTTCGCATGTCGGGCACTTCGATGGCCTCCGCTGTAACTGCCGGGGCTGCGGCGCTGTTGCTGCAACAAGAACCCGGGTTGACGCCCGATCAGGTCAAGTATCGCCTGATGGCTACGGCTCGCCCCCTGGAGGGCAACCCCGCAGGAGCGGGAGCAGGCTGCCTGGATATTCAGGCCGCTGTGAGCAACCAGACCAAGGAGAGCGCCAACACGGGCCTGGAGGCCAGTCGCCTGCTCTGGTCGGGGAATGACCCGATTGCCTGGGACAGCGTGAACTGGAACTCGGTCAATTGGAACAGTGTCAACTGGAATTCCGTGAACTGGAACAGCGTTAACTGGAATTCGGTGAATTGGAACAGTGTCATTTGGGACGATTAATAGGATGCGCCCCGGCTCTGTTGTTGCATGTCCCCGACGGAACCGGGGCATCCTCGCGGCCTTTGCCCCGCTTCAAAGGATGCTTTCCTCTAGTGCCGAGATGGGGCGTTGTTGCTGGCCCGTACTCGCTCAAATACGCGCCCCCCGGGGGGCGCGTATTTGAGCGCAGAGGCAATCTGCACCCAACCCCTACGTATTCACATCCGCAGGGGTCATCGCTATTTCGGGAGTCAAGTGCATGTCACGTCTAGCATGGTTGTACATCACTGGTGTGCTTTTACTAGGGCTGATCTTTAGTGTGTTGGCATTGGTTGGCATGAACTGGCCGAGTTCTTGCCTGCCCACCTTTATCAGCCTGACAATTCTGGCAACCCTCTCGCAACTCTTTGAGGTAGTCGCGCCCAACCGCCAGTCGTACTATGCTACTCTGGTCTTTTTCTTTGCCGGGGTGTTCCTGTTGCCGCCCGGCCTTTTCGTATTCCTGGTCAGCATCCCGCATCTGGTCGAGTTGGCCAAGGCTCGCATCACCCGCAGCGGCCGACTGCGCGCCTGGTATATCCAGCCGTTCAATATAATCACGCACATCCTGGCCGGAGCAGGGGCGCGCCTGGCCTACAAAGCGCTCAACGTGAATGCCGACGGGCTGATTCGCGTTTCGCCTGTGCTGGCCGCTGCTGCCGCCGCCATTGTGTACGTGGTCATCAACCACCTGCTCATCGGGCAGGCGTTGCGGTTGGCGCGGGGCGTCTCCTGGCGCGAGTCGGGCATCCTCGACCCAGAGAACCTGGTGAGCGATCTGGCTCTGCTATGCCTGGGGTATATCGTGTCGGTGCTCTGGGCCATCAACCCCTGGTTGAGCATACCAGCCTTTTCCCCGTTAATTCTCATGTATCGGGCGTTGATGATCCCCCGCCTGAAGCAAGAGGCCCAGAGGGATGACAAAACCGGCCTGTGGAACGCCCGATACTTTGCCAAATCGTTTACAGCCGAGATGGAGCGGGCCAAGCGTTTCGGGCGGCCTCTCGCCTTTATCATGGCTGACCTGGACCTTTTGCGGACCATCAACAATACCCACGGCCATCTGGCCGGGGACGCGGTATTGGCGGGGGTAGGGAAGATCATCCGCGAGTCTGTTCGCGAGTATGACATCGCCGGGCGTTTTGGGGGAGAAGAGTTTGCCATCGTCTTGCCAGAGACGAGCATGGTGGGCGCTCGCGCAGTGGCCGAACGCATCCGGCGCGCCGTCGAGTCTGCCACCTTTACCGCCCCTACCAGCTCGGAGCAGATTCACGTCACCATCAGCATGGGAATTGCGTGTTTCCCCGAAGACGCCCGGACGGCCAAGGAACTGCTGCACGAGGCGGACCTTGCCATGTATCAGGTCAAGCTCAAGGGGCGCAACGGCATCATGTACGCGAAGGACGTGCCGCACTTTGCCAAGCTAGACCGCGCAGCGTTGGAGGGATATAGCCAAAACAAGTACACCGAGATATTTGGCGAGGCCATAGGCCAGGAGCCAGCGCCGGGTCAGCCGGCGCCGGATAGCGGCCAGAGTAGAGCCAGGCCGGAAACGTTGCCCATATTCAGGCAATACCCCAAAACCTGGATGATCATACTGATTGCGGGCGTGGTTTTGGCGGCGTGCGCCGTAACGCTCGTTGGCACTTTTCGTGGGCCGCTGCCCAACCTGGACACTATCGGCCTGCTGGTGATTCTGGCCGTTGTGGCCGAACTGCTCCAACTGGAGAACGTGTCGGGCGACACGTCGGTGTCCGTATCGGTGGCCGTGAATTTTGCCGCGGGCCTCATTGCAGGGATACCCGGCATCGTCTTTGTCAGCGCCACCATCGCCCTGATCCACAGGCTGCGCTTTCGGCCTCATCTATACAAAACGGCTTTTAACTGGGCCGTGCATATCATGGCCGGAACCGCGCCCGTCATCACCGTTTCGCTGCTGGGTATTCCCCTGACGGCGGCCCAGATTCCGGTGTTGCTGATCCCCGTGACCCTTGCGGCGGCGACCTACTATCTCATCGAAACCGGCCTGATTGCCATTGCCATTAGCCTGTCTGAAGGGAGCGAGGTGCTGCCCACCTGGGGCGAGCAATTCCGGTGGCTGGCGAGTCACTACATCGTGTTGTGCGTGATGGGCCTGTTCCTGGCTATCGCCCATGTGGCAATGGGGGCGCTGGGCGCGCTGGTCTTTGCTATGCCGGTGTTCATGATGCGCTATGTGCAAAAGCAGTATGTCGAACGCACAGAAAGCAGCGTGCGCGAACTCAAGCGCATGAACCACGAACTGGTGTTCGCCAACCACGAAATAGACATCGCCAGCCGGGCTATTCGCCAACTCAACGATGAGCTATTCCTGACGCTCGCCAAGATCATTGACGCCCGCGATCCCTACATCGCCGGGCACGCCGCCAAGGTGGGGGAATATGCCACGACGCTGGCGATGGAGTTGCGCCTGCCCGCCGAGCGGGTGGCGTTGGTACGCCAGGCGGCGTTTCTCCACGACATTGGCAAAATGGGCATCTCGGAAAAGGTGCTGCAAAAACCAGCTCGATTGACTCCCGAAGAGTACGCCCTGGTGAAAAAGCACGCCAGTCTGGGGGCTGACTTTTTAGAGACCTGTCAATCCTTGCGCCCGCTGGTTCCGTTCGTGCGCTATCACCACGAATGGTGGAATGGGCAGGGGTACGATGGTCTGCGGGGAGAGCAGGCCCCGCTGGAGGCGCGCATCCTGGCGGTGTGCGACGCCATAGACGCGATGGCCTCCGACTGCCCATATCGCCGCGCCAAGCCCTTTGACGAGATCATCTCGGAGGTCAAACGCTGCTCGGGCACGCAATTCGACCCGCAAGTGGTGGAGGCGTTCCTGCAAATTGCCGAGCGCGAGGGGGCCGATCTGTTCACCACCTCGACCTGGGACATCGTCGGCCAGATTCCCGGCACGCGCTTTGACGCAGATTACGCCCGCGCCCGCTGACGCGCCGTTCCCTGACCTGCGCTCGATCCTTCTCCTCGGCCCGGCGTCCCTCTTTTGTTGCTGACGCCGGGCCGATCCTTTTCTTGGCAGTCTATCCTCCCCGCATCTCCCTAAAAGATGCCAACTCGTGTTACCTTTGTCATGGTTCATTCGTTTCCATTGTATGCAACGCGCACGGGTAGAATTCGTGCCCTTGCTCGCCAGGGTTCAAAGGCGAACAGCCTGTAGCTTGACGCCTGCAAGGCGCAGCTACCTGCCCACCCATGAACCCGCCGGGGCAGGGCAGGCGATAGCAAGAGCGGAAGGATGGTAGATACAATGGCGAATAGAACGATAGCCACGGGCCTGGAAACCACGACAGACCAATATCAATGGCCCCGCACACAGCCCATCCCTCACACGCGGGGATCGTTCCGCACATCCCCGCTGGCCCAAAGGCTGGCGGCTGCCGTGATCGTGGCGGGCATTGTGCTGGGCTGCCGGGTCATCAGCATGGCAGACGCGAGCCTGGACGCATGGTGGGCGCTGTTCCTGCTCGCCAGCCTGGCAACGTTCGCCCAACTCTACTACCCGGCAAATGACACCCCAGGCCCACGAATCATCCACCCTTGCCTTTTCGCCGGGCTGTTGTGTTTACCCCCCTTTTTGTTTGTGCTGCTCGTGTTGATTCCGCATATCTGTAGCTGGCTGGTAGTGCGCCGCCAGAGGGGACATCACCCCATCGATGACATGCTGCTGGCCTTTCGCGCAGCCACGCAGATCATCGCGGGGGCGGCGGCGCTAGGTATACTGGGCGGCTGGAGCGCCAGGGCAAGCGCCGAGATCATCACGCTGGCCGAACCTGCCGTGTTGCTGGCCGTGGCGCTATACGTCTCCATTGACCTCGGCCTTGACGCGCTCGTTTTCCTGCCCATTAAGCAAACACCCCAGCGGAAACTGGAGCTGTGGGTGAAGGGATGGCTGGGCAGTTATGCGCTGACCTGCCTGGGGTACCTGCTGGGCCTCTTTTGGCAAATAGATCGCGGGCTGGTGTTGTTGGCGCTCTTGCCGATGGCGTTGATCTATCGCTCGTCGCGCCTCCCCGAGTTGCAGCAAGAGGCATACAAAGACGTGAAAACGGGGCTGTGGAACGCGGGCTATTTCGGGCAGGCGTTTGCCACGGTGCTGCGGCGGGCGGAACGGACCAGGCGGCCCGTGGGCGTGATTATGGCTGATCTGGATTGGCTACGGCGCATCAATAATACCTATGGCCACCTGGCGGGGGACGCCGTGCTGGCCGGGGTGGGGCAGATCATCCAAAAGCACCTGCGTGAAAGCGACCTTGCCGCGCGGTTTGGTGGGGAAGAGTTTGCCATCGCCCTGCCCGAAATGGGGCTACAGCAGGCAAGGCTCGTTGCCGAGCAACTCCGCAGGGCTATCGCTGGTACCCGATTTTATCTACCTGCTTGCAACCAGACAGTGCAGGTTACGATGAGCTTTGGGGTAAGCTGCTCCGCCTGCTATACCACAGAGCCGATCAGCCTGCTACATGAAGCTGACCTGGCGCTGTATCAGGCCAAGCAGACGGGACGCAACCGGGTAGTCTGTGTGAGCGAGATATCGTAGCCGCGCGCGTTGATCTTGGATGCAATAACGTACCGCGACCCATAGCCGCCGACAGGATGGGCGGTTGAAACCGCAGCAACCTTTGCAAAGCCTGCCTTCGCAGGCTAGGGGGCCAGTCGCCGAAGGGCGACTTGGCAACGGTTGCTGCGGTTTCAACCGCCTACGACATAGCACGGAGGGTTACCGAACTAAATAGTAAACCTCCATGATAGAGCGGCTACAATAATAACGCCGCCAACTTGCTAGTCTAGCATCCTCATCAATCGCCCTGACGCCGCGCCCGCACATAGTCGCGCGCGCCCTCAACCGCCAGAGCCAGCAACCCGCCCGCGAAAGCGGTTGCCAGTTGCGGCCAACGCATCATTTGCGCCATTGCGTCCGGCAGGGCCAGCGCCTGAGCGCTTCCACCAATCATCAAATGCAGGGGGCGCACCGTTAGCAGCGTGACCGACAGATACAACAGGGCGAACTTGCACACTGCCGCCACCACCAACGCCAGGGCCTTGTTTTTGCGATGCAGCGCCGCATAGACGCTGACCAGCGTAGCATTCGACAAAGCGATAAAGGGGATCATCGCCAACAGAGGCAAGGGGAGCACGCCGCGCACGGCTGCGCCCAACGGGGTAATCATGCCCACGAGGATGGCCTGGCTCACACCCGCCCAGCCTACGGTCAACAGCAACAGAGCGTTCACCAATGGCCCCGTAATCCATTGGGACTGGCCCAGGCTGGGAATCAGCACGGCCAGCGTAACCAGCAACACGAAACGCGCGACGCTACCCAAATCCTTGCGTTGCCCAACCATCTCTCGAATGCTCATAGGGCCTCCTAGATGTATTCGACGGTGATATCCTTCTGACGACGCTCAATCTCTCGCACCAACTCGCGGATGTATACGTGCCGCATAGGTTCCCCCCGAATCAGGTCGGCCACCTGGTTCGGGTTGATCGCCGTGCCCACGATCAGGTGAATCGCGTCCGCCGAGAGCAGAATGCGAGCCAACTGGATGGCCGCGTCCTGGCCTCGCGGCAGATCATGCACCGTCGGCGAGGATTCGAGCAGTTCTATCGCCTGGCTGAGGGTCAGAATGCCCTCGGTAACCAGATCAACACCCTCCAACTTGGCCAGGGGTGGGGTGCCCTTTTTGCGATCAGGCTCTCGAATGCGCTTGCTGGGCGGCATCCATTGTACTTTTAACTCCTTGCCCAATACCCGCGCCGCAATCTGCGCTGTGGTCCCCCCACAGATAACCTTGATGCCCTCTGCCTCCATCAGCTTGCGTACTGCGACCTCGTCCTGGGCCTTGTCTGCCGGGGGGCCGGTGAGGACGGTAGCCATCACGGCCTCGCGCACACGCATTCCCACGGCGGTAGCGTCGTCGCCTGGTTTGTTATTATACAGCTTGAGGCATGTTTTGGCGAGTGTGCGAGTCAGTTCGCAGGCATCGCAGCCGGTGCTCGCCCACCGCTTCACCGAGACGGCGATATTATCCCAGCCCCAACCCAGGCGATACAGGCCGCCCACCCCGGCGTGCTCATAGCCGTCGCTAACCAATACCATATAGTCGCCATCTTGTAGGACGAAATGCGCCTCCCTGACCTTGCGCCCGTTCACCACGCGCTCTTCCGCTGGCAACCGCACAATTTGACCGTCGCGAATCAGGATCAGCGGAGGGCTGTCATATTCGACCAGATAGGCTTTATGCCCTCGATACACCCGCAGCATCGCAAACGTAGCATAGGCCAGCCGCCGCACCTGGCATTCAGGCAGCGTCTCGATCAGGGTAGACATCACCTCTTCGACGGTGGCCCCCTCCTCGAACATGGAAGCGGCAATTTGCGCAGTCAGCGTCGAGAGGATGTTCGCCTTGACCCCGCTGCCCAACCCGTCGGAAAGGACGACCAGGAACGAGTCGGGCGTACTGGTGACCTTGACCGTATCACCGCACAGTTCCTCCCCGTGCTTGGCAAGCGGCTCAGAAGCAAACTCGACGATCTGTCTCATTGCCCGTGCCCTTCCTCGATCAGCTTGGCCAGGCGCGAGAGCATCATCTTGGTCTCGGCGGTGGATTCGCCTAGCAACTGGGCGATCTCGTGAGCCACGCGCATCTGGTTCTTGACTACCTCCCGGGTATGGCTCAACGTCTCGGTGCGTAGGCGATCCAACTCGTCGCGCTGTTGCTCCCGCTCGGTAACATCCCGCAGAATCGCCACCAGCAGATGCTCTCCATTCACCGGCACAATGGTCTGCTCGACAATCAGATCATCTCGAAGTTGCACCCTTTCATTTGTCACCGGCTGGCGGGTGTTCCGCACCTGCGAAAAGCTGTCAATGACCGGGTACACCGTTTGCAGCGGCATCCCCACTACAGCGGACAACTGGGTCTTGAACATGGCCTCCGCGGAGGGGGACATATCCTGAATGTACAGGCGACTGTCCACAATAATCACCGCGTTGGGCGTTACATCCATCACGACCTGCCGCAGCGATTCGGCCCGCCGCCGCATATAGGGGATGCACATGGTCGCCTCGGCCATGCCGCGCAGGGTGGCGATGGCCTTTTCCCGGCAAGTGGGATAGCCGCAAGCCCCACAGTTCAACTCGTCTTTGGGGGTGTGCTTGTCTACCCGGTGCAAAACCTCGCGGATTTGCTCCTCGGTGAATTCGGGGGCGGGTTGGCTTCTATCGGCATAGGCGCGGTCCAGCGCAGGCCACTGTTCGCGGGTAGGCAGCGGGGCCTGCTGACGGCGAGAAGCATATTGGAGCACTCGCTGACGCGCCAAAAAGACGCTCCCCTGCCCCTTCATCGCCGGGCCATTGATGCATCCCCCCTCGCAGGCCATCAGCTCGACCATGCAAGCGTCCAGCAGCCCCAGGCGAATACCCCGCAATACATCCTCGCAGGCCTCTATGCCAGAGGTGGTAACGATCTGGCTGGACAGGATGTCCGTGTCCATAGTGGCAGTACCCACCAGGCCGCCCTCTACGGGGAACACGCGCGCGTTGGCCCTTGGGGCGCGCTCTCGTGGCTGCTCGCACGCGGGCAGTGCCACATGCTCTGCATCCATCCACTCTCGCAACTCGGCAAAGGTGAGCGCCGCGTCGATGACATTGCCCACATTCTCGTCCAGAATCTCGCCTTTTTTGGCAATGCAAGGGCCGATGAACACCACAAAGGCGTCTTCCCCATACTCTTGCCGGAGCGAGCGGCCATGCGCGATCATCGGCGACACCAGCGGGGCCAGATGTGGGATCAGGTCGGGGTAATATTGCTCGATCAGGTTTACCACCACGGGACACGAAGAGGTGATGACCGGCCAGCGCTCAGGCTCCCGCTCTACCGCCTCCTTGTGGGCCAGGCCGACCATCTCGGCGCCATAGGCCGTCTCACCTGCCCCAGCAAAGCCGAGCATCTTGAGGGCAGACTCGATCTGCTCGAAAACCTCTATATCAAAAAAGGCGGGGATTGAAGGAGCCACACTGGCCACCACCGTCCGCCCGGCGCGAATCGCCCGCCGCACAGCAAGCCGGTCATCGCGGACG
This sequence comes from Chloroflexota bacterium, assembly GCA_012515695.1. Lineage (GTDB taxonomy): Bacteria > Chloroflexota > Anaerolineae > UBA1429 > UBA1429 > JAAYXX01. Next base: position 2,712 of record JAAYXX010000118.1, on the reverse strand, counting down.
ACCTTGGCGTTCTGGGGACAAACCCGCACACAATTGCCACAAGCAATGCATAATTCGGGGATCACCTGAGCCTGTCCATCGCGAAAGCGCACAGCTTTGACAGGGCAGGTGCGAATGCAGCGATAGCAGTCGCGACAACGCGCTACGTTGGTGCTAATGACCCAATCTGTCATAGGATGCCTCGTTATCGGAGATTGTAGGCAAACAATCGTGCAATTTCGCACAAAGTCTAGCATGAAACCCGGATTTTGTCAAATCACTTTGTGAAATGTGGCACAAATGCGAGCCAACAAAAGAGGGCGCCTCGGCCATCGCCGAAACGCCCTCTTGCATCCCTCGACCACCGCGAGCCTACGAGTTTTGGCGCACGCTTTCCCGCAGCCGCCGCAGCTCTTCCTCCACCGGCCACGTGGCAAAGGCCAGAAAGAGCATCAAGATCACGTTGACGAGTGGGATCAACGTCAACAGGCCGAGCGCCCCGCTATATCCGGCCTTGGAGAAAATCTTCCACCATACCAGGACGCTGATAATCACCGACACCAGCCCCACCAGGGCGACCCCCAGCAAATAGACCGCCGTGATGTTGACATTGGGAAAATCTGGAACCGAGGGAATGGGAGACATGAGGCACTCCTTCCATGAATTGGGCCGCCTACCCAGGCGCGCCTGCACAGGCGCACCTGGCGCAACGTTGAGCGCATTGTAGGATCACGGCCAACGGCTGTCAATAGTGGGCCTGGCGGATACCCCCCACCCCCCGCTTTCTGTTGACAGCCCCTCGCAACCTCGCATAATGGAAGCAGGGTCCGCTACATACGCATTGCCCCGATGATGCCTATGTAGCGCGGTACATCGCAGGACACGGAGAGGAGACCTTCCATGATCGTCGAGTGGAACACCCACATCTTTTCCAGCAACGTGGCCGCCTACCCTTTTCATCCCCAGGCTTCCTATATCCCAAACGCCGCCCATCTGGAGGCAGACCCGTTGGCCACATATCTCCAGCGAATGGACACAGTGGGCATTGACCGGGCCGTGCTGGTGCAGCCAGAGCCATATGGCGACGACCACCGCCTGGTGCTGGACTGCCTGGCCCGCGAGCCGGAGCGGCTCAAGGCCACCTGCCTGTTCTATCCCAAGGACCCCGCCGCCCGCTCTAAACTGGTTGACCTGGTGGCCGCCCACCCGCGCATCGTGGCCCTGCGCTTTCACGCGCATCGCGGCAAGGAGGAATACCTGGACAGCTTTGCCGATGCCAACGTGCGCGCCCTGTGGCAGACGGCCGGGGAGCTGGGGCTGGCGATAGAGCTGCACATCGGCCCCAACTATGCCCGCCAGGTGGCCGACGCCGTGCGCGATTACCCCGATTTCCCCGTGCTGATCGACCACATGGCCGAGCCACAATTCGGCACGCCGGAGGAATACGAGGATGTGCTGGCCCTGGGGCGCTATCCCAACGTGACGATGAAAATGTCGGGGTTGACGCACTTTGCCAAACAGCCCGCGCCCTACCTGGACGCCAAGCCCCTGGTGCAGCGGGTGGCCGCCGCCTTTGGCCCCGACCGGCTGGCCTGTAGCAGCGGCTCGCCGGATATCGTAGACCTGTTCCTCGCCCACTGGACGCCAGACGAGCGCGCGCGCGTCAAGGGCGCCAATCTGGCGAAACTGGCGGGCTGGGCCTAGCAAGAAACCGTATCTGCCCACAACATACAAGCACAGCGCGGGAGGGGAAACCCATGCGAGGAGTCTATACCATTCCATCAACGCCCTTTGACGAGCGGGGCCAGTTAGACCAGGAGGGGCTGCGGCGCATCGTGGATTTCTGCGTGGCTTGTGGCGCGCATGGCCTCGTCTATCCCGTCAACGCCAGCGAGTTCACCACGCTGTCCGACCAGGAGCGCCTGACCGGCTCGCGCATCGTTGTCGAGCAGGCCGCCGGGCGGATACCGGTAGTCATCGGGGTGGCGGGGGTCTGCGCCGAACACGCCGCCATGTTTGGCCGCGAGGCTATGGCGATGGGCGCCGATGCCGTCATTGCCATGTCCCCCTATATTCGCAAAATCACCGACGAAGGCAGCCAGATAGCCTATTTCCGCAGCATTTCCGACGCGGTCAACGTGCCCATCTTTGTGCAAAACCACTCTGTTGGCAGCGAGCTATCCGTGCCCACGCTGGTCCGGCTGGTGCGCGAAGTGGAGCATGTCGAGTATATCAAAGAGGAGACCATGCCCACCACGCACCAGATCAGCCGCCTGCTCGAAATGGCAGGCCCCAAACTCAAGGGGGTTTTCGGCGGCGCGGGAGGGCGCTACCTGCTGCTGGAACACCCACGGGGCTGCGCCGGGCAGATGCCGGGCTGCCACGTAACCGACGTAGTGGTGCGGCTGTGGAACGCGCTAGAGGCGGGCGATCTGCCGGAAGCCAAGCGGGTGTATGGCCTGATGGCTCCCCTGTTCGCGATGGAGACGATGTATCCCGGCACGATCTACAAAGAGGTGCTACGCCGCCGAGGGGTCATTCGCCACGCCGGGTCGCGCAACGCTCCGGCGCAACGGCTGGATGAGCAGGACCACCGCGCCCTTGACGACATTCTAGCCGACCTGGAGCCGCTGTTTACATACCACGGGTGACGGATCACCCTCACCCGCGCCCTTTGGGCGCGCCCTCTCCCTGGGGGAGAGGGCGCGGCTCCGTAGGAGCCGGGGGTGAGGG
>JAAYXX010000117.1 GCA_012515695.1 Chloroflexota bacterium | reverse complement strand
TGCGGCTGGCCAGCACCGTGCGCGTCGTCGGCATTATCCTCTATAGCCTGATGGCCCTCAGTTGTCTGGTGTTGGCCGGGATCAGCGTACACGACTATATACTGGCCCGCCAGGGGCGCCTGCACGACATGAAGCTCAACCTGCCGGACCCTCTGCGCGAGCGAATCAAGGGGCGAATTCGGGCGGCCAGCGGCGCGTTCCTGGGGGCGTCGTTCGTTTCGGGGCTGATCGTCTCTGTTCTCGAGCTGGCCTGCACGGGCCAGGTCTATCTGCCCACCATCTCCTTTGTGGTGGGCATCCCCGAAATGCGCGCCTCGGCCATCTTTTACCTGGTCATGTATAATCTGGTGTTCATCCTGCCGCTGTTGGCGGTGCTTGTGCTGGCCGTGTACGGGGTCAGCGCCATGCGCTTTCAAGAGTGGTTCGTCAAGAACGCTGCTCGCACCAAGCTAATCATGGCGGTGCTGTTCCTGGTGCTGGGCGCGCTGCTGATATCCCAATTGCTCACCATCTGACCCGACGGGTCGTATTGGACCGCCAGCCTCCCAGCCGGCAGAATATAAAGCCGCCAAGGATGGCTAATGGCGCTAACATTTGATTGTCACGGCCAGCAAAACACCCTCACCCCCGGCTGAATACAGCCGGGGGTGAGGGTGAGCACGGTATTCGCCATACCGGCGGACAAATAAAAGGACATGCCAGGCCACCAGCGGGCCTTGCATGTCCTTGTTAATAGCGGGGCGCTGCCTACATCGTGGCGGAGCGGGCCGACATATCCAGCTCGCCGTCGTGGAACATGGCGGCCAGGGCTGCCACGGGATGCTCGTACTCGGATTCATAGATGGCCGCGCACAACTCGGCTGTCGTCTTGCCCTGTAGCCGGATGGGCGTGGGTTCGGTGCGCTCGTACGTGGCGATCAGGAACGCTTCGCCGGGGGCGGCTTCCATTCGGCGGACGAGCAACTGGCTATCGCCGATAATGCCCAGATAGCCATGCCCCGCGTTGTTATTCAGCGCGGCTGCCACGCGGGGCGTGTTGTATTTATCGCGCTCGTAATCCAGCGCCAGCAACGACAGGGCCATCGCGTCGCGCAGGCCATAGCCAAGCTGCACCTTGTCAATGATGGGGTCTACGTGGCTGCCGTTGGCTACCACCAACACCTGATCGTGCGTGCGCAGGCAGTTGTAGGTGATATAGGGATTGTCGGACGCGGGGGCCGCCTCGGTGGGCAACACCACGGCGCGGTCTTCCAGGGGCAGGATATAGCGGTTGGGGAACGAGCGCGACGACACGCGATACCCCACATACCACTCCCCGGTCAACGTCCGACCAACGATCACAAACCTGCCAATGTACATATTCCCTCCCTTGCTTATGCTTACGTCCAGCCCAGCTCATAGCCCGTCTCGTACATGGCTACGATGTTCTCCGGCGGGCTGACTGCCTGGATGTTGTGACACGGGGCCAAAATGTACCCGCCCCCAGCGCCCAGGATACGCAGGTTGTCGGCCACTTCCTGCCGCACCTGTTCCGGGGTGCCAAAGGCCAGGGTATACTGGTTGTCCATCCCCCCGTGAAAGATGATCTTGTCGCCAAAATCGCGCTTGAGGCCCTCGCGCTCCATCCCCTTGCTGCGCCACTGAATAGGGTTCAGCACATCAATGCCAGCCGCGATCATATCGGGGATAATCCGGCGCACGCCGCCATCGCTGTGGTGAAAGACATACGCCCCCGCCTCGTGGGCCAGGTCTATGATGCGCTTCATGCGCGGGATCAGGAACTCGTGAATCTGCGCCGGGGAGAACAGCAACCCCTCCTGGCTGCCCATGTCTTCCGCCACGTACGTAATCATCACCTGGCCGGGAATGGCCTCATAGATGCGCAGCGTGTTCTGATAGGCCAGCTCGAACAACTTGTCCAGGCAATAATGGACGACCTCGGGGTTGAGCACGAGATCCATGAAGGCTTGTTCCTGGCCGCGCAACGATTTATAGAGCAGGAAAGGCTCCGACCCGCCGCCCCGGATGGGGTAATCCTCATACCCCTGAAGTTGCTGCGGAATAACGCCATAGTCGTACCAGTCGGGGCTGGGCCAGGAATAGTTCGCCTCGATCTCGGCCACCGAGTTGTATTGGGCCAGCGGGTTATACACCACCTCCCTGTATACGCCCGTGCCATAGTCCACATCCCGGTATTTGACCCCGAACTCGTCCTCGTTGGCGGGAATCGGCGGGCCAACGTAGCGCGGCCCTACGCTGCGCGGGCGGTCAATGTGCAGGCGTTGTAACAGGCTCTTTTCATCGGATACACCCAGGTATTGCATGAGTTTGGCCTGCGCCTCGCCAGTAGTCCAATAGTCCATCGGAACCCGATCGGGCTTTTCCCGGCGCAGCACAGCCAGCCAACGTTCGCGGGGTGTCATGGTTTCGCGGGGCATTTCCTACCTCCCTCAACGGTGTCAGTGCGTTTGCCCCAGTGTACGCCCACCCGCCCCTGTGGTCAACTGATTGGCAATTGACCGGGGAATAGCTCCGCGCTATGATGGGGCCGTGGGGTTCCCACAGAAAGGGGGGATATGGAAGAAGAACCAACGATCCGTCTGGATCAGTTCATGAAGCTGGTGGGCATGGTCAGGTCTGGCGGCGAGGCCAAGCACCTTATCCAGGATGGTGAGGTGCTGGTCAACGGGGAAGTGGAAACGCGGCGCAGCAAAAAGCTACACGCCGGGGACCGCGTCACCCTGGGAGACTATGAAGCCGTCGTCGAGTTGGAAGACGAGTAGCACGCTGTTGGGCGCAGGCAGTGAGTGGGGCGGCAACCTGACCCGCCCCTGCTCCAACCCGCTCGTCGGCTGATACCTGCCTCGCGGCTAGGGCCGCGTCATCCCCGCCGTGTCCACCTGCACCCGCTGGCCCAGATCAGTCAGGCTATCCTGCAAAAGCTGGATCACGTAACGCGGGTTGTGTGTATAGGCTCCGCCGTCCCTGTGAATATAGTCATAGTTATAGGCAGCGCGCAGCAGCCGGGGCGTCCAGGATGGGTAGGCGTTCTGGAAGGCCAATTCGTCCTCATCGGCCACCCCATCGGCATCCGTGTCGATGAAATAGTACG
>JAAYXX010000116.1 GCA_012515695.1 Chloroflexota bacterium | reverse complement strand
GTCCGTTTCTGGCGGCATCAACGTGCGCGATGCCGTAGGGGTGAGCGTTGCCGTTGCTGTAGGGCCGGGTGTGCCAGGCGGCGTCGCCGGCGGCAACTCCCACCGAATAATCAACTGCGGCCGCTCGGCCTTCTCCCCAAGAGTCGCGTCGCTGGTGCGGAACCACTTGGCGCTCTTTGGAGTATTCTCCCCGCCGATGAGCATCACGCCATAGTTCGGCACCGTGCCCGCCAACCATTTCGCCACCAGTTCGCTCACGTCAATCGTCAACAGGTAATGCCGAGGCTCCTTCTCCCACGTAGGAATCTGGCATGTCCCGTACGCTTCCGCATAGTGCGTAGAATTGGTATACCAGCCAGCCGTCTCCTCATCCCAGGATTCGGTAATCCTATGGGCAGTGATTTGCAGCGCTACATTGGAACGATGATTCCCCTCAAAATCACAATCATAGAAAAGCCTGAGGTCAGCCGCCACGGGCGTAGCCCCTTGGATTGGCGGCACCGGATCGGGAAAGCGCAGCATGGCCCGCTTGGCCTCACCCGACGCGCCAAATTGCCCTACCAGCATATAGTGTTGCTCCCCTTGGGTAAGCATCGGCAGGTCCTGCTGGAGATAGGTGTCCCCCACAGGCGACAGCACCGTGATATCCGAGGGGCCGCCCGACGTCTGGACCCGCGCCCGAATCATCTGATAGCCCACTTCAGCGGGATTCAGCCACGGCATGTCATAGTGCTCCAGCCATTCGCCGCCGCCGCTCTTGAAAAAGCAACGCCCCGTAGGAATGTCCGTGGATACATCTATCACCACGGAAGGCGCGCTCCCTTCCGTCCCCGATACATACTCCACCACGGCCAGGAACGGCTTTGGGGTCTCGAGCACCACCGGCGTGGTCAGGGGAAATGCTTGCCATTTTCTCACCCAGTTCTGGGGATTGCCGCCCGACAGGTCAATCAGCACTTCCTCCGAACTCCCCAGGAGAGTAGTGGGAACGCCGCCGTTGACGGCATAGATGTGTGCGCGCATACGCACGGTGTCATTCGACTGCTGCGCCTGGAAGTGCCACCACGTGACATAGCCCTCCACAGACTTGATGGTCAGGGGATATTGCAAATCAGACGCTCGCAACACAACGCCCAGACGATCCCCTGCCGCCCATCTGTTCGAGAATCCGAAGGAAATGCCGCTATCCGCCTGCAAGAGCACATCGCTGGATGAAGTAGACGCCGCGAGAGCCGCCACCCCGCCACCTCCGGGGAGCGGCAAGACGTTCATCTCTGGAAAGGTGCTCCGCTGCCCAGGGGCCTGAGCGCTGGCGCTCCAACTCAGGAAAACCAAAAGGGGAATCAGAACCGCGCATAGCTTGAGAAAATTGCTTTGACGCATCGCTGTGTCCCTTTCTACCGAGTTTGTCGAGCCATTAAACCAAGTATAACCGCCCCTACATCACCCGTCAATACAGCAACCGACTGGCCTACCACGGCAAGCCGCAGCATAGCGCAGGCGCGCCATTACGGCGCACGCCCTACCCAATGCACGCGCCGCCACGTCCGCCACAGCAGCCAGCCATCCGCGCCCAACCCCGCAACAATGCCCGCCAACAGCCAGATGGGAAAAGCCGCGTCACCCTCCTGCATAACCTCGAAAGCGTCCAGCACGCACTCGCGCCCCACAGCCGCCACATGCGTTTGCTCCGCCACGATCAACCGCAGCGTGTGCTCCCCCGCCACCGCGTCGCGCACCAAGGGCACGCGAGCGCGCGCTTCTGTCAACGGGGAATACAGATCCACATAACTGAATCCCTGCTCATCCACCGGCAACCCGGGAACAGGGCGACCATCCAGCGATACCAGCAGGCGCCCGGCGCCCGGCCATCGCCGCGTCACCAGATCAACGTCCGGCCCGCGAAAGGTAAAGGTCACGCTGTCGCCAGGGGTATCAGACCGGACACTGCCTTTGCCCAGCGCGTTCTTGTCAATCACCTGTTCCCAATCGCCGTAGATCGTCACGTTCGGGTTGGTCTCTTGATACAGGCCCAGCCCGGGGGCTTCTTCCTGCCGAGCCACATCCTGCACCGCAAAATAGACCAGTCGCGGGGTAAAGTCCGTGTCCACCATGCGGAAATAATAGTTGGCATCGTCCAGCGGCACGTGGCCCACCTGCCGGAAATACCACACCATAAAGACCCCGGCCCAGGGCCACTCTTCGCGGGCCATCTGAATGCCGCGCAGCATATACTCGGCCTGCTGTTGCTCGCTGACCCTGCCCCAGATCAACTTTTCGGGCGGGAAAGACTCGGGCGCTGCATTCCAACCATACTCGTTGAACCAGACCGCCTTGTCCTCATCTCCGTGGCGCTCCATAATCTTGCGCTGAAGCAGCACCCGCTGAAAGTTGAGCCTGTCCCTGCCGGGCGGGTCTTCGGGGGGCGCACTCATCCCGAACGCGTTGACGGAAAAAATGTCGAAATAGCCCTGCACCCCCGCCTCGTACATCGCCTCCAGGTAATCCAGGTCGTTCATAGACATCCACTTGCCCGGCTCGGGGTGAGGCTGCCCCAGGGTGTAGGCCAGCGGCGCACTCAGCACGTAAACGTTGGGGTTGGCCTCTTTGGCCCGCCGATATGCAATCTTGAGCAATTCTACATATGCGGCGGGGTCCACCGGCTGGTTGCCCCATTCGGGAAAGATGTTCGGCT
>JAAYXX010000115.1 GCA_012515695.1 Chloroflexota bacterium | reverse complement strand
GGGGTTGCAGAGGCCCTGGAAGACGAGGAGAGCGAGCCAGTGGACGAGACGCTCCCACCAGAGGCGGAGGTGGCCCAGGCGCTCGAAGGGGGCGTTTCGATGGTCATTACAGAGCCTCTTCTGGATGAAGAGGAGCTGGACGAGAACGTTATCCAGGAAGATACGTTCGTGGCCTGGGAGACGGGCGTGCAGGTGGTGGTAGAGGATGAATCGCCGCAAGACGCGCAGGCTGCCGACGCGGACGTTGACGGCGATATGCTGCCGAATCTGGATGTGATTGTTGCACATCCTCAAGACGATACCGAGGCCACAGCGCTCGAGGCGGCGGCGCCGGAAGTGGCGGCGCCAGAGGTGGCGGCGCCAGAGGCGGAGGATGTTGAGGTCCCTGAGGTTGTCGGTGACCGCGACCAGGCCAATGTATCCAGGGAAGAGGGGGATTCCGCTACCGAGGATGATGCGGTAGAGGATGGCGATAGCAAAGGATAGCTTTATGGCTCAGGATGTAGAACTCACTATCTTTGAACATCTCGCCGAGCTGCGGTCGCGCTTGTTCAAGGCGGCCCTGGCTTTGCTGATCGGCACGCTCATCAGCATTATCTTTACGACGCAGGTGCTAGAGCTACTCATCAAGCCGCTGGCGCACCCGCCTCAGGTGATTTCGCCCACGGAGCACTTTTTTGTCTATTTTCAGGTGGCGTTGATTTGCGGGGTGACGCTGGCGATGCCGGTGATTGTCTATCAGATTGTGCGGTTTATGCTGCCCGGTTTGTTGCCCCAGGAGCGCAAGTACCTTTATTTCCTCTTGCCCGGCGTAGCTTTTTGCTTCACCGCGGGGGTGGCCTTTGCCGCTCTGATTATGTTGCCCGCCGCGATCAACTTTATGCAGGGCTTTTTGAGTACAGTCGTCGAGGCTAACTGGACGCTGGGGAACTATGTCTCGTTTGTGACCCGCATCCTGTTCTGGATGGGGATGGTCTTCCAGACGCCCTTGCTCATGTTCTTTTTGACCAAGCTGGGCCTGATCAGTCCCAAGAAGCTGAGTGCTTTTCGCAAGTACGCCATTGTGCTGGTTGCGGTGATTGCCGCTTTGGTGACGCCGACGCCCGATCCGGTGAACATGGCGATTGTGATGGTGCCGCTCTACTTGTTGTACGAGGTGGGAATCATCCTCTCGCGGCTGGCCTACCTCGGCCACAAGGAGCCGGACGCAGAGACGACTGCCTCCTAGCTCGCTGCTGGTGGGGTGAACGCGCGGGCGCGGACGGGCGCTCGTGGATATGGCGAATATATGGAGCGGATGGGGCAGCAGAAATGCTGCCCCTTTTTTTCAGGTCTAGAACATAGCAAAGGAAGGTGGTTCCATGACGAGAACCAAGACCAGAGTTGTGATCATGGGCGCGGCGGGGCGCGATTTCCACAACTTTAACGTCTACTTTCGCGATAACCCCGATTACCAGGTGGTGGCCTTTACCGCCACACAAATCCCCAATATCGAAGGGCGCATTTATCCCCCTGAATTATCTGGCTCTCTCTATCCTTCTGGCATCCCCATCTATACCGAATCGCGACTGTCACAGCTCATTCGGGAGGAACGCATCGAGCAAGTGATTTTCGCCTACAGCGATGTTTCCCACGAGTATGTGATGCATATCGCCTCGCTGGTGCTGGCCCACGGCGCCGATTTCCGGCTGATGGGGCCAGATTCGACGATGTTGTCCTCGCGTTGCCCGGTGGTAGCGGTGACAGCCGTACGCACAGGCAGCGGCAAGAGCCAGACGACGCGGCGTGTGGTGGACTTGATCCGGGCGGGGGGCAAGCGGGTAGTGGCTGTGCGCCACCCCATGCCATATGGGGATTTGCGCGAGCAGGCGATCCAGCGATATGCCAGCTATCAAGACCTGGATAGATACAAGTGCACCATCGAAGAGCGGGAGGAATACGAGCCGCTGATTGACCGGGGGGTCATCGTCTATGCGGGGGTGGACTATGAGGCGATATTGCGCCAGGCCGAGCAAGAGGCCGACGTGGTCGTCTGGGATGGAGGCAACAACGATATTCCCTTCTATCGGCCCGACCTCCTCATCACCGTGGCCGACCCGTTGCGCCCCGGCCATGAGATCAAATACCATCCGGGCGAAACGAACCTGCGTATGGCTGACGTGGTGGTGATTAACAAGGTGGATACAGCGGACGCAGAGAATATCCATGTTGTGCGCACGCATATTCAGCAGGTGAACCACGAGGCGATAGTGATTGAGGCAGCCTCGCCGATCTATGTAGAGGAACCGGACCAGGTGCGCGGCAAGCGTGTGCTGGTTGTTGAGGATGGCCCGACGATCACCCACGGGGAAATGGCGTATGGCGCGGGTCTGGTGGCGGCCCGCCGATTTGGCGCGGAAGAGATTGTCAACCCGCGCCCCCATGCGCGCGGCTCACTGCTCAACACCTATGACAAGTTCGCGCATATAGGGGCGGTGTTGCCAGCGATGGGCTATGGGCCGGAGCAGGTCAAAGAGTTGGAGGAGACGATTAACGCCACCCCTTGCGACTTGGTGTTGATTGCCACGCCCATTGACCTGCGGCGGGTTATGCGCATCAACCACCCCGCGCAGCGCGTGCGCTATGAGCTACAGGAGATTGGCCGCCCGAACCTGGAAGACGTGCTTGCCAGGCTGCCGGAAGCTGGCACAGCGGCAACGGCGCGGGGGTAGTATCGCGTTCCGTCTTCACGGCTGGCTGGTGGGATAGCACGAACTGACTGCGGCTACAGGCTTTGCCCTGTAGCCGCAGATTGCTTGCGCGCCCTCAGCTCGCGGCCTTGCGCACGATGTCAGCGAGCCTGGCCTCGGTTGCGTCATCTAACGCGGTAAAGAACCACGAGGACGCCATGAGTTGGTGCGGCGCTCCCTCCTCGCGGGAGAGGTTTGCGTCTTCCGTGAGGCCGAATGTCATGTACTTGTCTACGCGGAAGAAGCATACGACCTTGCCGTCCTTTGCATAAGCGGGCATGCCATACCACAGCCGGGGTGCGAGTTCTGGCGCGCTCTTGGTGATGATCTCATGGAGGCGTTCGCCCATGTCGCGGTAGGGCGCTGGCATCTCGGCGATCTTGGCAAGGACCGCCGCTTCGCCGTCGGCCTTTTCCGGGCCTGGTTTCCGCGCTGCCTGCTTTTTGGCGTTCCGCTCTTGTTCCATGTCAATCTCCTTTCAACACTCACGTGATTCTGTTGCTCAACTGTTGAGTAGGCCGATCCAGGTAGTGTGTTGAAGGCGTGTTGTGACCAGGGACGGCGTCTGCGGTAGATTATACCACGCGCCCCTGAGCAGGAGTAGGCGGTGTGCCGAACTCTTAGCACAAGGAAGGGGCTATCGAGTAGGGGGTACAAAATTGAGCGCCTCCCGCCCTGGACGAGGCGGGAGGCTATCGCCTTCCCCTTACAGCCGCAAGCTGAGTCTGACCAGCTTCTGGCTGTGGGCGTCCAGGGCGCCGATATCGGGGATTTCGTAGCGGGCCTGATTCACGTCAATGATCAGGTAATGGCCGGGGCCGATCTCGCGGGTATAGTGCACGACGCTATCGCGCATGACAAACTCTTTGGGGCCTTTGTTCGTGCCCACCGTCCAGTAGAGGAACCCGAATTCCTCCTTGACGCTGATGACGCCGGTGATCTGCGGCACGAAATAGTACAGGCCCAGTTCCGCCGCGATGGCCTCGCGGTCTGCTTCTCGCAGGGTGGTCCAGTCGTCGATGATGCCGATCTCGTCCTGTTCCTCGGTGGTAGCGTCGCGCACCGACAGAAACACCTTTTCATCCGAGACGGGAAAGCAACTGCGAACGACCACCCACGGGTAGTAGACGGTGATGTTGCCATCGCTCAACGTCATGGCGAGCGTGTCACCGACCCGTTCAAAACGGACATCGGTACTTTTAAGCGTGCGAACTTCATACGACTTGACTTGGGTGTCCATATCTGGCTCCTACAGGGCGGGCACGCCGTCCAGGCGAGCAAGCTGTGTCTGAAGCTGTACCAGATTGTAGAATGCGCCCTTGTTCTCCATGAGTGTGCGGGGTGCACCCTGTTCTTCGAGTTTGCCATGATTCAGCACGATGATCCGGTCGGCGTTGTACAGTGTGGACAGCCGGTGAGCGATGGCGATCGTCGTACGCCCCTTGACCAGCGAGTTGAGCGCCTCTTGAATCTGCCGCTCGGCCTCGGTATCCACAGACGAGGTGGCCTCGTCCAGGATCAGGATACGGGGGTCGTGCAGGATGGCGCGCGCGATAGAGATGCGCTGGCGCTCGCCGCCCGACAGCCCCGCGCCACCTTCGCCCACGATGGTGTCATAGCCTTCGGGCAGCCGCGTGATGAAATCGTGCGCGTTGGCGGCCTTGGCTGCGCGAATGATCTCTTGCCGCGAGGCGTCCGGCTTGCCATAGGCGATGTTGTCGGCAATGGTCCCCTGGAACAGGAAGGGCGTTTGCAGCACCATGCCGATCTGTTTGCGAATCTGCTCCATAGACAGGTTGCGTACGTCTTCGCCATCAATGCGAATGGAGCCACTGGTCACGTCGTAAAAGCGGGTAATCAGGTTGACCAGCGTGGTCTTGCCCGCGCCGCTATGCCCCACCACGCCGATCATCTCGCCCGGCTCGATGGTCAGCGTCAGGTCGCGAATGACCGGGTAGTATGGGTCGTAGCCAAAGGTCACATGGTCGAACTCGATGCGGCCGCCGAGTTGCGGCTTGAGCACGGGCGTGGATACCTCTTTGGGCGGCTCTTCGTCCAACATCTCAAAGATGCGCTGGGAGATG
>JAAYXX010000114.1 GCA_012515695.1 Chloroflexota bacterium | reverse complement strand
GCGAGGCTGCCATCGTACGAAGCGTCGTGGCCCTTGGCCGCAAGGTGCTTGCCATCCTCAGGCACCATCAGGTGGTAGCCGTGGAGACTATTGGCCAGCCGCTGAATCCGCAGACCAGCGATGTGGTGGGAACCGAGGTGCGAGACAAGGTTCCAGAGGGAACGGTGTTACGCGAGACGCAGATTGGTTATATGTGGCCGCAAGGTCTTTTGCGACGAGCGCAGGTAGTCATCAGCGCCCGACCAAGGACGCCCGAAGAGGCAAGCGCCAGCGAAGTGGCCGGCTCGGATGATGGGTCCGACGTTACAATTGACCAACTGATGGCCGATGCTTCTGGAGAGCAGGAGCAAACCCTGCGGGATGGTGGCCGGGATCAGGAAAGCGAGAGGTAGAGCGCCAACCTGATATGCGCCAGGCTGGCGAGCGGTTAACAGTGGATGTGTTATAAGGAGAGGCGCACCCCCTATGCCCAACGATACGATTATCACCTGTCCCTATTGTCGTACGGCGGTGCCCGCCGATACTGCTGTGTGTCCTGACTGTCAGGAAGATCTCTCGGCGATATTGCGCCTGCGATACGGCCATGCCATCTACTATAACCAGGCCCTTGCGCTGGCGCGCGAAGGCAAGCTTGACGAGGCGATAGCCAAGGCGCTGTTGGCTGTGGAGTGTAAGCAGGATTTCGCACCCGGCCACGTGCTTCTGGCGAAAGCCTATGCGCAACGGGGGGAATGGTCCAAGGCGGAAGCCAGCGCGACGCGAGCTATTGAACTGGAGCCGGAGAACGAGAGCCTGGGCGGTCTGGTTGAGGAGATTCGGCAGGCGATGCATAGTCGGGCAGTGGCCCGCCATCGGGAGGAGGAGCAAGCCGCCCTGTCGCGTCGCCGCAGCGCAGAGCAAGCCATGACAGCCTACGAGCGGGACCTGAAGCGGGCCTTTGGGCTGGGGGTGGGCGTCACGGCGTTCTTTGCGCTTGTCCTCTCCCTGCTGGGAGGCAAGAAAAAGCGTCGCTAACGGGTCTGACGATGGACGCGGCCTTTTGGCGAGTATTGGATAGCGGCAACCACCCCAGGGCACACGGGTGGCCTGCGGTCAATGAAATCTACGATCTAGCATAAAGGAGCGGGCACTGTGCCCGCTCTTTTTGTTATCAGGCGGGTTAAATGGATGGACTTATGAGAGGTGTGTTATGCGCCGAACGAAAATAGTGGCCACTATGGGGCCAGCGAGCAGCAAGCCCGATATAGTCGGCCAACTGATCCGAGCCGGGATGGACGTCGCCCGGCTGAACTTTTCTCACGGGGAGCGGGCCGACCATGAGGCAATGATCCGGGTGGTGCGCGAGCAGGCCAAGCAGGCCGGGCGCGTGGTGGGCATTCTGCAGGACTTGCAGGGGCCGAAAATACGCACCGGCTCGATGAAGAGTGACGGGGAGGTGGAGCTGGTTCCCGGCCAACCGTTAGAGATCACCACCGAGCCGGTGGAAGGCACGGCCCAACGGTTCAGCACGACCTACCAGGCGTTGCCCCAGGATGTGCGCCCCGGTGACCGGTTGCTCATTTCTGATGGGCTGATTGAGGTGGCTGTCCAGCGGGTGACGGACCGCTCGGTGGTGGCGGAGGTGATTCACGGCGGGCCTTTGCGCCCCCATCAGGGGATCAACATGCCGGGGGTACGGACCAGCGCGTCCGCCTTGACCGAAAAGGACCTGGATGATCTCGAATTTGGGCTGGCGCATGACGTGGACTATATCGCCATGTCGTTCGTGCGTCGGTCGGAGGACATCACCCAGTTGAAGCAGCGCATTGCCGAGGCGGGCAAGGACGTGCCGGTGATTGCCAAGCTCGAAAAGCGCGAGGCGATGGACCATCTGGAAGAGATCCTGAGCGTGTCGGACGGGGTGATGGTGGCGCGCGGGGATATGGGACTCGAGTTTCCGCTGGAGCAGGTTCCCCTGCTGCAAAAAGACATCATCCACGCGGCCAACCGGGCCGGGATTCCGGTGATTACGGCCACCCAGATGCTCGAGTCTATGTTGCACAACCCTCGCCCGACGCGGGCCGAGGTCAGCGATGTGGCAAACGCGATTCTCGATGGCAGCGACGCCGTGATGCTCAGCGGGGAGACGGCAATTGGGGATTACCCGGTGGAGACGGTGAGCACCATCGCGCGGATTGCCGAGGCCGCCGATGCCAAGCGTGAGCAAAGCTTGCAGGCGGATATCCCCTCGTGGATGTTTGCCGAGGTGGGGTCAATGCCCCAGGCTATTGGTGCAGCGGTGAGGGCCATCGTGCGCTCGCTGCCTGTGAAGGCCATCTGTGTGTTGACCAAGACCGGCAGTTCGGCCCGGCATGTATCGCACTATCGGCCCAATGTGCCGATTTTGGCGTTCACCCCCGAACCCAAGACGCTAGGTCGCCTGGCGCTATATTGGGGGGTGATTCCCGTGGCGACCAGCTTTGCTGTCACAGAGGAGGACTATTACCACCAGGTTCAGTCGGTGTTGATGCGCGATGGGCTGACGCAGGAAGGGGACACGGTGGTAGTGACCGGCGGCCACCCGATTGCCAGAGGCGGCCCCACGAACTTTTTAAAGATTATGGTGCTGTCTCCCGGCCACCCCACGATGGGGTTCTAGGCGGGCGGTGTCTCTTGCTTGTGCTGGCTTTGGTTGGCTGGAATAGCGTGGATGGCAGGTTGACAACGGCGTGAGTGTACAATGAGGTCAGGAATACTCATGGCGTATCTGTTCGGCACGGAAGAGTGGATCAAGGCGTATCAGCAAGAGATTAACCGAAGCGAGCGCTACAAGAAAGTGGGGGCTACGTAGGAAGGGGCGGCGGCCATCAGCGGGAATGTGATGGCCGATACAATGCTGACAGGGGTTGAGGGACGCTATGGGTGCCTGGTGGCCTGCGGGCGGCGCGGATGATAGCCTCGCGCTATCCCTGGCCGGGGGGGCGTTCTTGCCACAGGGCGGTGGAATCATGACCTGACAGGGCGAACGCCTCGATCAGACCTATGAGCGAGGTACGCTCGCGGTTGATGCGGCGGCGACACTCGGCCAGAAAGCCGAACCGGAAGGGGGAGTGCGCTTCTAGTGCGCGGACGTATGGGCCGGTGTGCAGATGGCGCGAGCGGCCCACGGCGTCAATGAGCAACTGGGTGGCGCTCAGGCGCATGAGCTGTTTGAGGGGGGCCGTGTTGGGCGCGGCAAATGCATCCAGCCCCTCCAGGATGCGGGAGCCGAAGGACATGGCCCGGCTGGTCAGGCCGTCCAGGGGCCAACGCCCGGCAACCTGGGAGAAGACAGTCTGTAGGCCATTCTGGCGATCCTCCTGAACGTCCTGCAAGTCATCCGCGAGTTGGAGAAAAGCCCCATATCCGAACAGGCAACGGGCCTGCGCGTCGTTGAGTGAACCGGCCACCAAATAGCCATCAGCCAGGACTGAGGTGCCCCCTTTGGCGATACTGATACCGAGCACATCAATCTCGTATGGAGCCGCGCCCGCTTGCAGGAGGCGCAGACTGGCTACCTGGGCGTGGTGGATGCTCAGGAGGCTGGCGAATACCTGCGGGTGCGTCGCCCGGTCATACTGCTCCTCGATCATGCCCACCAGGTCATAGATGGCACGCTCTTGCGCGTTGGCGGGGCTGATTGACGCGCCATAAAGGCGTTGTTCAAAGCGCCGGACAAAGGCGCGCTTGGTGTCTGGCGCAATGGTAGGATCATCCAGGTAGTTGTCTGTGTAAGGATAGAGCATGCTGTAGGCGAAAATGGCGGGCGTGAGCCGGATGGGGAGGCCCATCAAGCTCTGGATGCCGTTCATCGCCAGTGCGTTGCGGCTCGCCTGAAAGATGGCGCTGCCGCTGATGGTGGGGTCAAAGTGGCGGGCGGCCTGGGCGAACTGGATGGCGGCGTCGGTATATCCTGGAGACAGAAGCAATTGGCGGTGTGCTTCCCCGAAACCCAGCCCCTTGTCCATGAGCGCGTCCAAAGCGGCAAAAATGCGCTGTTGGCAGGCGGCCTGTTGCGCGGCGGTATGCGGGGGATGCCTGGCCTCTGCTTTCACCGTCTCCAGGAAAAGGCGCAGATAGCCCTGACGCTCGCGCTGTTCGCGCCGGGCGTAGGATGGGCCGAGAACCGCCTCTGGTTCGGGCAAAGCCGAGTTGCCAGGAGCGCAATCCCACCAGACGTCCAGGAGTTGCTGGGTCATCTGGCGCACGAACGCTTGCATGGATGTATCGTCGCGCGGATCTATCTGGCTATCGTCCTTGCTCATCTACTCGTACCCTCTGGGCGGGTGCGCTGCCCGTTCGAGAGCAGCGCACCCGCCCGTAGTTGGCCTTCCCGGCGCTGAGGGCTAGCTCCAGAGCCGGTCGTGGCAATAGTCATCATTCCAGCTATCGGTCGGTTCCCATAGACCAGGGTCAGCCGGATCGAGGTGCTGCTGGATGACCTCGTCGTTCAGTGCTTCGATGCCCAGGCCGGGCGCATCGGGCACCTGGATATAGCCATTCTGCACGATGGGGTTGGGCAGGCCGACGGCGATCTCGTTCCACCAAGGCACGTCAACCGAATGGTTTTCGAGCACCATGAAGTTCTCGGTGGCGGCGGCGACGTGCACGGCGGCCATACAGCCGATGGGAGACTCGGCCATGTGGATGGCCATTGCGACGCCATAATCCTGGGCCATGTCGCCGATCTTTTTTGTCTCCAGGATGCCGCCGGTGGACAGCACGTCGGGGTGAATCACCGACACGCCGCCGGAAGCCAGCAACGGCAGGAAATTCTCCTTCAGGTAGATGTCCTCGCCGGTGCAGATGGGTGTCTGACAGGAATTCGCCAGCTGGACGTACTGGTCCGTCATCTGCCAGGGGATCATGTCCTCATACCAGGCGAGGTTGAACTTGTCCAGGCGTTGGGCGATCTTGATGCAGTCTTGCAGGCCGATGTGCCCAAAGTGGTCGGTGGCCAGGGGCACCTCGTAGCCAATGACAGACCGCACGCCAGCGACATATTCTTCCAGCAGGTTGAGGCCCTTTTCGGTGACGTGGATGCCGGTGAAGGGATGGGCCACGTTCTGCATATCGTACCAGCGGTTGCGGGCGTAGCGCTTTTCCTCCGGGGGCAGATCGGCAGATAGGCGACGGGAGGTCTGTTGCAGTTCCTCCAGGTAGCCCAGGGGCGCACTGAGCGCACCGTGCTCGCCCATGAGTTGGCCGATGCCCACGTCCATTTTGAGGAAGGTAAAGCCCATCTCCATGCGCTTTTTCAGGGCCTCGCCCATTGTGGTTCCGGTAGGTTTGCCGCGCACGTCGGTATCGCAATAGACGCGAATCCTGTCGCGGAATTGCCCGCCCAGCATTTGATACACCGGCACGCCGAACGCCTTGCCTGCGAGGTCCCACAAGGCCACCTCGATGCCGGAGACGCCACCCCCTTGCCGGGCGTGGTGGCCGAACTGCTTAATGCGGCGGAAGAGCTTGTCCACGTTGCAGGGGTTTTCGCCCAGAAGGCGGCTCTTGAGCGCCAGAGCGTAGGTCTTGCTGGCCCCGTCGCGCACTTCGCCATAGCCCACCAAGCCCTGGTTGGTGTAAATCTTGATCATGGGGCAGCGCATAGGAGCACCGACTATGGTGGCGGTGCGAATGTCTGTAATGCGTAGCTGCGAAGGTTGCGAGTACGTGTTGACGTGATTGAGCACCTGCTCGTACTTGTCGGTTCTGGTGTCCATGAGACTGTGCGTTCTCCTGTTACTGTGATGTAAGGAATATTCCCGAGTTGAGGGCCAGCTCCCTGAGCGTGATGCTTGATGACGCGCCGTTGGTGAGCCGGTCTAGCTATTGACGGCATCCAGCATGGCTACGATGTTCTCGGGTGGCACGTCGGCCATAACGTTGTGAATCTGCTGAAAGACGAATCCGCCGCCGGGTGCCAGGATATCCACTCTGCGCCGGACATCATCGGCCACCTGCTGGGGCGTTCCATAAGGGAGGACGTCGCGGGTGTTGCAGCCGCCACCCCACAGGCAAATATCCTTGCCGAACTCGGCCTTGAGCCTGTCCGCTTCCATGTTCTGGGTGGTCGTCTGGACTGGCTGGATGATGTCGAGACCGGCTTCGATCAAGCCGGGCAGCAAGGAATAGAGGCTGCCGCAGCTATGCAGCATGACCTTGACGTCGGCCAGCTTTTTGACGGCGTCCCACATGATCTTTTCGCGGGGCTGGAAGAACTCGTAATACATGCGCGGGGAGATCTGGGAGCCGGTTTGCATGCCGAGGTCGTCGCCGAACAGGATAATATCAATATAGGGGCCGACGGCGGACAGGTATTTTTCCAGGTTGGCGAGGTGCAATTCGACCAGTTTGTCGAGGAAGCGATGGATGCGCTGCGGCTCGGCGGCCAGCAGGTAGAAAAAGTTGTCGTTGCGGAAGAGCATCTGCCCCAGCTCGAACAAGTTGCCGCCGAACAGGCCGATGATGGCCTTGTCGGTGCTGGCGCGCAATGTCCTGGCTCCGGCAGCCAGTTGCTTCAGTCCCTCCGGGTCGTAGCCGATGGGCGCGGGAGGCGTACCAAGGGACGCCCACATGACATATTCCATCGCCTTTTCCAGGTTTTGGAAGGTCTGATCGTCGCTGTTGGCGAGCGGCCAGCATACCTGCTCGAAATACAGGCAGCCCTCTTTTTGGATGGTGAGCAGCGTGCCATCCTCGTGGTACACATGCCAGTCGTTACCGACCTTGACGGGCTGGATATAGGCCGGTATCTTGCAGGGCGTGCCATCGGGCAATACCCAGTCGCGCCAGTCCTCCGGGTTGAGCGCAAAGCCGCGACCGAGTTCGATGGTATCGATGCCGAAGCGTTGCCTCACAGGATGCTCGATGATCGCCAGTTGCTGGACAAAGTCATAGACATAAACATCGCCCTCGGTGATACCCAGGTGTTGCTTGAGCTTGTTATAGGCGATTGCCATGATGCCCGATGAGCGATGACCGCCCAGGTCGATGGGGATCTGGTCCGGCTCGCGGTGATTGACGGCCAGCATTACGCGTTCGCGCGAAGTTGTCATGGTGCCTCCTTACTGTGCCAAGCCGATGGTCTGTCGCAACGCCGATGATAGCCCAAAGTAGCGGCGGAGGCAAACGATAGCGGGGATGTGGGGTAGGCATAGGCAGTGTGATCGAGAAGAGGGGCCTGTCCTGCGAGCGACAATCTTGTCGCGGCAGGCGCACAAGGGGGCTTTCCGGCGGGTTCCGGGAAAGCGTCTGTTGGCACTATTCAGTCAAGCCGCAGGGTGTGGTATAATGAAGGATGTCGATTACGCTCGGGAAAGAGAGCCGTTCCCGGCAGAAAACAGGGAGTGATATGACGGATATTCACACAGTACGCAAAACACTCGAACAGGTTATGGACCCCGAGTTGGGGCGCAATATCGTCGAACTGGGCATGGTCCACGACCTGCAAGTGCAGAATGGCAAGGTGAGCTTTACTCTGGCCCTTACCACAATGGCTTGTCCGTTGCGGGGGCGGATGCAGGACGATGCTCGCAAGCGGTTGCTGGCGCTGGAGGGCATTCGCGAGGTAGACATCAGCGCGCGGGCAATGACCGATGAGGAGAAGGCCAAGGTTTTTGGCAAGTCCGGGCAGGAGCAAGGTTCGGCTGCTGCCCACAACCATATCAAGCATGTGGTGGCCGTGATGAGCGGCAAAGGCGGCGTGGGCAAGTCCTCGGTGTCTGCTCTGCTGGCCGTGGCGTTGCGGCGCAAAGGGTATACCGTGGGCCTGCTGGATGCAGACATCACCGGCCCCAGTATTCCCAAGATGCTGTTGAGCGAGCCGGGGCGGCCTATGGGGTCGCCGTTGGGCATTCTCCCGGTAGAGTCGCCCAGTGGGATCAAGATCATCTCCATCAACCTGCTGCTGGCGGACCCCAACCAGGCGGTGATCTGGCGCGGGCCGCTGATCAGCGGGGCTATCCGCCAGTTTTGGGGGGATGTGTTGTGGGGCGATCTCGATTACCTGATCGTGGACCTGCAGCCCGGAACGTCTGACGCATCGCTGACGGTAATGCAGGTGTTGCCGCTGAATGGGATCGTGATGGTGACGACACCGCAAAGCCTGGCGGGGATGGTGGTGCGGAAGGCTTCTTCGATGGCCGAGCAGTTGGGCATCCCGATTGTTGGGCTGATAGAGAACATGAGCTACTACAAGTGCCCGGACTGCGAGCATGTAGCCGAGTTGTTTGGCCCCAGCCATGCTGTCGAGTTGGCGCAAAGCCTGCAAGCGCCGCTGCTTGGGCGTTTGCCGATTCAGCCAGAGCTGGCCGAGTTGGCTGATCGGGGCGAGTTGGAGAGCTACCAGGACCCGGCGCTGGATGAGTTGGTGGAGCGGTTGCTGGTAGTGTTGCCCGAAGAGGCACACCCGCCCGTGCTGAAATAGCCGCGCGTGTTGTCTGGCTGAAGACTACTGCAACAAGACAGAGCGGGGGATTGCCCCCGCTCTGTTTTATTGCGTGAACGGGCTGGCGTCGGCTAGTCCAGGCGGGATAGGACATCCGTGAGGACGCGGATGGCTTGCAGGTACTCGGTGACGCTGATATGCTCTTCGGGGGTATGGTCGAGCGTCGAATCTCCCGGCCCATAGGCGACAATGGGGCAACCCCACGCAGGCCCCACAACGTTCATGTCAGAGGTGCCGGTCTTGAAGACAAAGGCAGCCCGGCCTCCCTCGGCGCGGATGGCCGCGAGAAAGGCGCTGGTAAGCGGGTTGCGCTTGTCGGCGCGAAAGGGCTGCTCGTAGGCATGGTGGGTGAGCCGGGCATCATCTCGCCAGCGTTCCATCTCGGCTTTCAGTGCCTCTACGTCCAGACCAAGAGGCAGGCGCAAGCCGATGGTCATCTCTACGCGCTCGCGAAAGCCGTCATCAGACGACGAAATGGCGCGCAAGGAAGGGTCCAGGCTGTCGAAACGCTGTTCCTTATCCTGGTTGTATTGTTCTGCCCAACGGGAGAGTTGCAGCCAAAAGTCCACGGCCTGTTCGCAAGCGCCGCGCTCTTGTCCGGCGGTGTGCGACATGGGGCGCTCTAGCTCGTAATCGACGAGCAGGCGGCCTTTGTACCCCAGGGCGATGCGGTGCCAACCGCTGGGTTCCCCGATGACACAGCAGGTCGGGCGGTAGCGCTGCGCGGCATAGTACGCTCCGGCGGAGGTGGCGGCTTCTTCTTCCACCGCGCCGATGAGGGTCACCCTGGTGTTGGACGGCGCGCCAGAGGCGGTCCGCGCCGCGAGCAAGCGCGCAGCGGCGATGATGAACGTGGCAAAGGGGCCTTTGGCGTCCACCGTTCCGCGCCCATAGAGCAGGTCCCCTTCGCGGCGGACGGGGATGTACCCCGGCACGGTGTCTATATGCCCCAGCAGGACAATCTCACGCGGCCCATCTCCCAGGTGGCCCACGGCGTTGCCCACGCCATCGACGTAGGCGTCCAGGCCAAAGCGGCCCATCTCCGCCACCAGGAAGCGGACTACGTCCTGCTCCTGGCCCGAAGGGCTGTAGAGGCTGACTGCCTGGGTCAAGAGGGCGATGGCTTCCTGGTCGGAGGGGCCATAGACCGGCGCGCTCATGCTGTCAGTACCTTTTCGACGGCATCGCAGACCGTCGCCAGGTCCTCGTCTGTGATAACGAGCGGCGGCAGCAGGCGGATTACCGTCGTACCGGCGGGGAGGGCCAGAACCCCCTCGTCCATCAAGGCACGCAGGTAAGGGGTGGAACGCTGGCGCAAGTCCACGCCGATCATCAAGCCCAGCCCGCGTACCTGGCGGATTAGCTTGGACTCGATGCGCGAGAGCCGTTCCATCGCCCATTGTCCTTTGCGGGCGGCCTCGGCGGGCAGGTTTCCGTCGGTGATGACGTCGAGGGTGGCGAGTGCGGCGGCGCAGGCCAGCGGGTTGCCGCCAAAGGTGGAGCCATGCACGCCTGGTTTGATGTTTTCCAGGTCGCCGCGGAACAGGACAGCGCCCATTGGCACGCCACCGGCAATGCCCTTGGCGACACACAGCACGTCGGGGCGCAGGCCG
>JAAYXX010000113.1 GCA_012515695.1 Chloroflexota bacterium | reverse complement strand
TGTGCGCGTGCGGGCCGTGTGCGACATCCGCGCAGAGGAACTGGCCGAGGCGGCGGCCCGATTCGGGGCCAGCGAGAGCTATACCGATTATCAAGAGATGCTGGCACATGCCTACCTGGACGCCGTGGTGATCGGCACGCCCATGCCCTACCACGTGTCACAGGCCATCGCTGCGCTGGAGCAGGGCGTCCACGTGCTCAGCGAGGTTCCGGCGGGGGTGTCTATCGACGAGTGTCGAGAGTTGGTGCGGGCCTGCCAGCGCAGCCGCGCCACCTACATGCTGGCCGAGAACTGTAACTACTATGAGCAGGTGGTGCTGGTGGCCGAGTTGGTGCGGCGGGGGCTGTTCGGCACGCCCTACTATGCGGAGGGGGAGTATCTGCACGAACTCAAGGCGTTGAACGAGAGCACCCCCTGGCGGCGCAAATGGCAAACGGGGATCAATGGCATTACATATGGCACGCACAACCTGGGGCCGATTTTGCGATGGATGCCGGGCGAGCGGGTGGTCTCTGTGTGCTGCGCGGGCAGCGGCCACCACTACCGCGACCCACGCGGCGAATGGTACGAAAACGAGGATTCGTGCGTGATGCTGGGCAAGCTGCGCGGCGGCGGCCTGATCAAGCTGCGCGTGGACATGCTCTCCAACCGGCCCTATGGGCTGAACTGGTCGCTGCAAGGCACCGATGGCTGCTACGAGTCGGCGCGGGCCACGGGGGAGCGGGGGCGCATCTGGCTGCGGGCGCTCTCTGACTCACCAGACACGTGGTTTGACCCGGAGACGCTGGCGGAGGACTATTTGCCCGACGACTGGCGAGAGCGGGCGAGGTTGGCCGAGGGGATGGGCCACGGGGGCGCGGATTTTTACGTCATTGCCGATTTCATCGGGGCGATCCGCGAGGGGCGGGAGCCGCCCATCGGCATTCACGAGGCGATGGACATGACGCTGCCGGGCCTGGTGAGCCAGCAGTCTATTCAGGAAGGCGGGCGCTGGCTGGACGTGCCCGATTCGCGAGAGTGGTAACGCCCCCCTTTCGGGGGGGGGCGACGGGAAAAAGGCGAGCCTGCAAGAGCTGGAGCGCGCAGCAACTATCTCGCAGCTCATCGTCGAGCGACGCCTGGCGCAGCGTGCCCGCCATTCGATAGTGCTGCGCCTGTGCGCCCCAGCCCTTGCAGGCTCGGATATCGTCAATCCCAGTCCATGGACCTGGCCCCCTGAGGGGTCAGCTTGATGGCCCCGTTGCCATGCACATATCCCCATCCCTCTAGCACTTGCAGGTGCCTGCCCAGCAGGGTAGATTGCAGCCCGGCTTTGTCCGCCAGGCGCTCGACGGGGATGGCAGCAAGGGGATTGCTTTCTCTCAGTAGAATATTGCGTATCGTCCGACGCGCGCTCTTGTTCTCCTGCAGCAGTTCTTCATCGACAACCTTGGACTCTTCCGCATCCCTGACCCCATAAGGGGTGATCTCGTATGAATCCAGCGTTCGTGGGCGGATGAGACCCTCGCGGGCCATCATCGTGATGATATCGCAGAAGGTGATATCGTCCAAGCCCTTCTTTTCACACATGGCTTCAAAGCTCTCGTGACCTCGTTGGTGAAACCAGGCTTCATACAGCTTTTGTAACACTTCCTGCTTGATGGTCAACCGGCTCATTACGACCTCCCTTTGGTACCAGACCCCTTGACTCGGAAAGGTACTGTATGGGTCTAATTACGATCAGACCGGCGGAAAGCAGACTGTGGGGCCACAATGTGGACGAAAGTGTGGCTTCTGCCAGGACCCCGCTCATGGACAGGATGTGCAGGTAGCATTCGCGTCAGCTACCGATCAGGCGACAGCGCACCACCTCCCTTCATCGGGCAAAGTTGTGGAATGCCCAACTCTGGAGAGCAGGCAGGCACGCCGAATACAGCGATATCGCTGTATAGGCTGCTTTGCGAGTTCTCCACAGAACTGTTCAATCACGATACCTGAACCTTTGAGATAATAAACGAGTAGACGATGCACAATGGTGCGCGAGCATCGTGCCGCTTCTGTCGAGGACAAAAGGGGTGTTACGAGGCGGCTTGCTCATGTACTACAAGCCAGTATAGCATATGGGCTGGATCGGAACTATACGCATTTTAGGTGATTCTTGGTGAAACAAGGCCATTTGATGGCCCCTTGTGGGTATACTCTGTTTGGGGCTGTCAGGATGGATTGTGCTGGGCGGCCCAACTCGACGCAGCCTTATCAATGTGACAGAAGCGGTAGCCGACTGTATAATATCGTGATACACTGGTCTTTTATCCTTGGCGTTGCACACCAGAGACTCTAATAAACGCCGGAGCCTCGCCATCATCGCAGCAGGAGAACGCTCGTGGACTGGAATGCTCTGTTTTCGACATTGGGTTTAATCTTTGTCGCCGAACTGGGCGACAAGACGCAACTGGCGGTGATCACGCAAACCTGCAAGTTTCGCCGTCCGTGGCCCGTCTTTCTGGGGGCCAGCCTGGCCCTTGTGCTGGTTACGTTGATCGGCGCGCTGGTGGGCGAGCTATTGGGCCGCCTCATCCCGCCCGATGTCCTGCGGTATATCGCCGGAGCGGCTTTTGTCGTCATGGGTGGCCTGATTGCCCGCGAAGCGCTTGCCGCGCCCAAGGGGGAGACGCTGGAGGAAGAACTAGACTGCCCGTCCGATGTGCCTGACGTGGTCAAGTCACGCTGGAGCTGGCGGGCCTTTGGGTCAACGTTGGGGCTGCTATTTCTGGCGGAACTGGGCGACAAGACGCAGTTGAGCGTGCTAACGCTGGCCGGGCAATTCGACTCGCCCATGCTGGTGTTCGCTGGTGGCGCGCTGGCCCTGGTCCTGGTGACGGCGCTGGGCGTTATCGGCGGGCAGGGGCTTTGCCGGGTGATCCCGGAGCGGCTGCTGCTCGGCATCTCGGCTGTAGCCTTTGTGGTGATCGGGCTGCTGATGATCCTGGGCGTGTTGTAAGGAACACGTTGATACCAAGGCCAGCGGGATTGTTCTCGCTGGCCTTTTGTGAATGCAATCCCTGTTTGACAAACCCTCCCTCCCTGGCCCATAATCCGACGCACACTGGCCCATCCTGTTCGTTCGCCGCGGCTGCAAAACCAGGGCCGCGCGCAAGGGCACGGCCCGGCGCCTGCATCCTGGGCGACAAGGCCGAACTGCTGGGGCCGAACCTGTGACCCGCCAAAAAGGGGATTCCCCTGTGGGCGATTTGCTGCTACACTACAGATACTACCCGCTTCGCTCCAGTTTACCCCCGCGAGCGTATGACGGGGGAGATGAGGAGGCAACATGGAGCTTTTGTCGGTTCCCGAATATGCGGACGCCCGTGAAGAGGATAGCTCGGCGGCTCGCGCTCTGCGCCTGCGCGACAGGCTGCGCCACCGCCAGGTTCCCCTGGGCAGCCTGGACCTGCGCCCCCTTTGGCGGGGGCAAGCGTTCGAGCGTTACGCCGACGCGCCCATGACCATTCGGCGGGCGCGCGCGCTGGAAGCCGTGTTGGATAACGTTGCGCTGCCCATCCGCGAGGAAGAATGCCTGGTGGGCACGCCTGCGGGCGCGCTGGCCGATGGCCTGCCCCCCGGCGTGGACGAGCAGGCGTTTGCCCATTACCGCGAGATCAATGCCGCTATCGGCGAGCGCACCTTTGTGACGAACTCGGATCACGCAGCGGTGGACTATTGCGGGGTGTTGGAGGTTGGGCTGCCGGGGAGGTTGGCGGAGGTGCGCCGCTCCCATGACGCGCAGACAGACCCCGCCCGCCGCGCATTCCTGGACTCGGTCGCCATCACGCTAGAGGCGGCCATCCGCTTCTGTCGGCGCTGGGCTGCTGCCTGTCGCCAGGTCGCTGCGGACGCTGCGCCCGCCCGTCAGCGTGAGCTATCGCGCATGGCCGCCGACCTGGAGGCCATCGCCGAGGGCGCGCCCGCCACGTTTCCCCAGGCGGTGCAACTGGTCTGGCTCATACAGGTGATTTTCAACCTGGAAGGGCGCGGGGCGATGGCCTTTGGCCGCATGGATCAGTACCTCTATCCATTTTACGCTCGCAGCCTGGAGCAGGGACAGGAAAAACAGGCCCGCGCCACGCTGGAATGCATGTGGGCCAAGCTGGAAGAGCCGTTGATGGTCAACCCCATTCAAAACATCGCCATTGGCGGGCAGACGCGAGACGGCGCGGACGCGGTGAACCCCCTCAGTTACCTGATTCTGGACGTGACGCGGACGATGGGCACGCCCCTCAGCAACCTGTCCGCCCGCCTGTGCGCCAAAACACCCGACGCTTTCTATGACGCCTGTTGTGAGGTGATCAAGACGGGCATCGGCTTCCCCGCCGTTTTCAATGACGAGGTGTTGGTCCCGGCGTTGGTGAGCCTGGGGATTCCCGTGGAGGACGCCCGCGAGGTGGCCTTTGTGGGGTGTATCGAGACCTTTATACCGGGCAAAATGCCCCCCTGGTCGGACAGCCGGGTGAACCTGCTGCGCTGCGTGGATCGCGTGCTGCGCAACGGGCGCGATGGGCTGGATGGCGAGCGGCGCGGCCCCTGCACCGGCGAGCCGGAGACGCTGACTACCTTTGACGATTTCATGGCTGCCTATGCGCGGCAGGTGGAGCATATGGTGGCGGAGCATTGCGAGGAGATCAACGCGCACAAGCGCGCCCTGAACGGGGCAGATTTCACCAGCCCCTTCCTGTCGGCGTTCATCCACGACTGCGTCGAGCGGGGGCTGGACGTGAACATGGGTGGCGCGCGTTATCGCGATTTCCACGGCCCCGCCGGGATGGCGCTGGGGAGCACATCGGACGCGCTGGCGGCTGTTCGCTTGTTTGTGTACGATCGCCAGCAGCTAACGTGGCCCGAACTGTTGGCCGCGCTGGACGCCGATTACCAGGGATATGATGGGTTGCGGCTGCGTCTGCTCAACGCGGCCCCGAAATACGGTAACGATGTCCCCTATGTAGACCAGATTGCCGCCGAGGTGGTGCGGATCTTTACGACTGCTGTGCTGCGCCAGCGCACGCCCAGCGGCGGGCGGCATGTGCCCCTGATGGCGGCGAACGTGTCCAACATTCCGGCGGGCAGGGAGGTCGGAGCGACGCCCGATGGCCGCCGGGCGCTGGAGCCGGTCAGCGACGCGGCAAGCCCCACCTTTGGCCGCGACCGCCGGGGGCCGACGGCGGCGATGACCTCTTTGAGCCGGGTGGACTATCGCCCGGTGATCGGCGGCACGGTGGTGAACATGAAATTCTCGCCGGAAACGCTAACTGGGGCGGAGGGCACCGCCATTCTGCGCTCGTTGATTCAGACCTATTTCCGGCAGGGAGGCATGCAGTTGCAGTGCAACGTGACCGGCCGCGAAACGCTGGAGGCGGCCCGGCGCAACCCGGAAGCCTACCGCGATCTGGTGGTGCGCGTGTCGGGCTTTTCCGCGCTGTACGTCTACCTGGACGATGCCGTGCAGCGGGACATCCTGGTGCGCACGGAACACTAATCCAGGCGGGGAGGCTGGGGCGGTCTGATGAGTTTTATTAAAATAGTTCGGTAACAGCCCTTAGGATGGGCGGTTGAAACCGCGGCAACGTTTGCATCGCCAGTTTGCTGGCGCCGCCATGCATGGCGCCGTCGCCCTTCGGCGACTGGCTCCCTAGCCTGCGAAGGCAGGCTTTGCAGACGTTGGTGCAGTTTCAACTGCCTACGAGATGGCACGCCGGGTTACCGAAGTATTTTGTTAATCTTCATTAGACGCGGCTTTAGTGGCTCCACCGCCACAAGGCCCGTGCAAAGCGCGGCTGCTGGCGACCCATGCGCGGACATCGCACGTCACGACACGTACCCGCTCATCCATAGTCGGGAATCCTATCTATCACACGGGAGATCAACATGGCCGACGACATGACGAGACTGGCTATTGACGGGGGGCTGCCCGTCCGCACGGAACCGCTGCCAGCCGCGTACCTTGGCACGAGCGTGCTGGGAGGGGAGGAAATGGAACTGCTGATGGAAGTGGTGCGCACGCATCTCCCCTTCCGCGAGTATGGCGACGGCGTGCCCCACATGGTCAAGGACCTGGAGCGCGAGGCGCGGGCCTATTTCGGCGTGCCGTATGCGCTGGGCACGGCCACAGGCAGCGGCTCGTTCTTTTGCGCGATGGCCGGGCTGGGCGTTGGCCCCGGCGACGAGGTGATTATCCCCTCCTTCGGTTGGTATACTGACTATGAAGCGCCGGTGATGCTGGGTGCGACGCCCGTGTTTGCCGACATTGATCGGTCGATGAACATGGACCCCGACGATTTCGAGCGAAAGATCACCCCACGCACCAAGGCGGTGATCGTCGTTTACTTCCAGGGGGCCGCCCACGACATGGACCGCTTGCTATCCATCGCGCGCGCGCACGGTATCGCGGTGGTCGAGGATGTGGCTCAGGCTTGCGGGGCCACCTATCACGGGCGCAAGCTTGGCTCGCTGGGCGACGTGGCTTGCTTCAGTCTTCAGCAGAACAAGATCATGAGCACGGGCGACGGCGGGCTGCTGCTTGCCAAAGACCCCATCGTCTTTGAGCGTGCCGTGCGATTCCACGATCTGGGCTTTGTGCGGCCATCGCTGGCCGCCCAGTTCGACGGCCAGGAACAGGTAGCGCCTTTTGCCGGGGGGCAATGGCGCATGAACGAGTTCACCGGCGCGGTGGCGCTGGCGCAACTACGCAAGCTGGACAGCCACGTGCTGAGTGTCACGCGCCGCTATCACCGCATGCTAAAGGGCCGCCTGGAGGACACCTGCCCCGGCATGCGTTTCCGTCCCGTGGGCGACCCGGAGGGCGACGCGGGCATTGCGTTGTATATGGACATGGGCACGCCTGCGCAAGCCGCATGGTTCGCCAAAGCGCTGGCAGCGGAGGGTATCCGTGTGGGGCCATCGTCCGGCTGCACCAACCTGCTGCACACCCCGATTGTCCAGACCAAGGCCCAGGCTCACCCATTGCTGCCGCCCTTTGGGCCGGGCTGGCCGGGCGAGCATGTGCAGTATGGCCCCGAACTCTGCCCCAACACCGACGATATCCTGGCCTCGCTGGTCTGCGTGGCGCTGGTGCCCGGCTTTGGCGAGCGGGATGTGGACGATATTGGCACGGCCATCATCAAAGTCTGGCAAGGACGCCCAAAGGAGATATTCCTCGATGCCTAAAACGACTCCCATCCGCATGATCCCGGACCCATCCCGCGAGCTGCCGGTCATTCGAGAGGTAGACGTGCTGGTCGTGGGCGGCGGCCCGGCGGGCATTGGCGCGGCGCTGTCCGCGGCCCGCCTGGGGGCCAAAACGCTGATCGTCGAGCAGTTCAACTGTTTGGGCGGCGTGGCGGCCAGCGGCGGCCACAACCATTTCTCGCTGTTCACTGCCTGGCAGCAGTATGACAAGCAAATTGTGGGCGGCATCGCCGATGAACTGCTCCGCCGGGTGCTGGAGGGCGGCTATGGCACGTATTTCGACGGCTGCCTGGATTTTGACCTGGAGGGGTTCAAGCTGGTCCTTGACCAGATGGTGGCCGAAGCGGGCGTGGAGGTGCTCTACTATACCTTTTATGCGGACACCCTTACCGAAGGGGATAGCGTCATCGGTGGGATTGTCCAGAACAAATCGGGGCGGCAGGCCATTCTGGCGCACCGCATCGTGGACTGCACTGGCGATGGCGACGCCGCTTACCACGCGGGCGCGGCTTTTGTGCAGGGGCGTCCCGCCGATGGCCGCTGCCAGCCCTGCACGCTCATGTTCCTGCTGGGGGGCGTGGACTGGGCGCGGGTGGCCGCCTGGCGCTCGAGTTATCAGATGCGAGAGGTCTGGCTCAAGGCGCAGGCCGACGGCATCATGGAGCCGTTCCAAGACCAGATTATGGGCTTTTGGCACACGGATGTGCGCCCCGATCTGATGGGGGTGAACATGACGCACCTGGTAGACGTGGACACCACCGACACCAATGACCTGACATGGGCTACGGTCGAGGGGCGACGGCAGGCCCATCACCTGACAGAGGTGTTTCGCAAGGTCGTGCCCGGCATGGAACAGTGTTACCTGATCTCTACAGCGCCGTCGCTGGGCACGCGAGAGTCGCGCCGCATTCGGGGCGTGGTCACGCTGACCGCGGATGACGTGGTGAGCCAGCGGGAGTGGGCCGAGAGCGTTTGCTACGGCAGTTTTTTCATTGATATTCACAACCCCGCCGGGCCAGGGATGAGCGAACAGACCTGGCGGCCCGATCCCGGTTTCCGCTACCAGATTCCTTATGGGGTGATGGTGCCGGAAAAGGTGGACAACCTGCTGGTGGCCGGCGCTGCATTTCGGCTGACCACATGGCGCTGGGTTCCACCCGGATCATGTCTACCTGCATGGCTTTGGGCGAAGCGGCGGGCGCGGCGGCGTTCCTCTCGCTGCACGAGGAGGTGCCCCCGCGTGAACTGGACTGCCGTTTGCTGCAAGGCCAACTGCGGCGGCAGGGGGTCGTGCTGGATGAGGAGGGCATTCGGGCGCTGAATGCCTCCTAGTACCGTAGCCGCGCTATCCTAGCGCGCTCTTGCCGTCAGGGATGGCGGCGGTCCATACCATCGAGCTGCCAAGGATGGCGGGGCGTCGGGTGAAGGACCGCCGGCATCTTGCCGGCCCAGTTCGCCACTACCACGCTCTCGAATAGCCGTCAGGGATGGCCAATGGCGCTAACATTTGATTGTCACGGCCAGCAAATCCTCCTGACTCCCCTCACCCCCGGCTGTACCCAGCCGCCCGGCATGTATGCCGGTGGCATATTGCCGCGCTTACCGCCTTCTTCCCCCGGGAGAAGGCGGCATGCTGCCGAGCGGCATACATGCCGGTGCCCGAAGGGCGGATGAGGGCAACTCCGGTCTCGCCCCAGCATTTGATCCGCGAAAAGTTGGCACCATTGACCAGGGATGGCGGTGGTCCATGAGGGCGTAGGCTCGACTGTAAAAGGCTTACCAAAAACCAAGCATTATTACCCTGGTTTCGCCTATCTCTCGCTCTGGTCTGAGCGTTAAGAGTGTGTTATACTGGGACTGATCTGCGTGTTCACTCAGGGTAGCCCGCAAAACCGTTCATCTACAGGATGGCATATCCGAGAGAAAGGGGACCCATGATAACCAACGATCTGACCCACGCGGCTGGCGATTTGGCCTTGACGCTTGTTCAGGTGGAAGGCGGTATCCTTCTGAGGGGTCTCGCGGACACGGCCACGCAGCGCGCCCTGCTGATTGATGAGCCGTTGCCCCTGTTCCAGTTGACCTTGCGGCATGTTGGGACAGCAGAAGAAAAGACGCTGGTCGCCGATGGCGGCTGGCAATACGCGCATGTGGCGCGTACCGCGCAAGGTTTTTCTGCCGAATGGGCCAGGCCCGACGACGCCGCGCTGGCGGGCGTGCGCGTGCAGGCCACGGCCACCGCCGACGCCAAACGCCACGCCTGGCGCTGGAAGTTGCAGGTGGAGAACACCAGCGCCGATTGGAGCTTGAGGCGGGTGGTCTTTCCACAACTGGCCCTGTCCAAGCCGGGGGATGACGGCCTGGCCCTGGTGCCCGCTGGCCCCGGCCAGCTTCGGGAGGACGCCTGGGAGACAGCTTTTTCGCAGGTGGCCAACTATCCGGCGGGCTGGATGTGGGGCCTGCAATTCCTGGCGGCCTATGCCACCAAGCCCGCCCCGACTGGCCTGTATGTGGGCATCCACGATCCCTATGGCAGCGTCAAAGACCTGCAGATGGAGGGAGACCCGACAGCCCTCGCCCTGCGGTTGACGGTTGACCATCCCGTGCCGAACATGGGGCGACCCGGCAATCCCTTCTTTCTGCAAGGGGAAGCGGTCTGGCAGTTGCTGCGGGGCGATTGGTTCGACGCGGCCGTGATCTATCGGGATTGGGCTAGCAAGAACGCCCGATGGTGGCCCCGGCTGGGAGCGGAAGGGCGTGAGGATACGCCGCTCTGGATGCGCGAGTTGAGCCTGTGGGCGCAGGGTGGTTCGGCCGAGGATCAGGCAGCAACCATCGGGCCGGTGCGCCAGTTGCGGGAGTATATGGGTATTCCGTTGGGGTTCCATTGGTACTGCTGGCATCAGATTCCCTTTGATAACGACTATCCCCACTATTTCCCTGCCCTGCCCTGGTTTGTTGATGGCGTGCGCGAGCTACAGGAGGCGGGCGTGCGGGTGATGCCCTACATCAATGGGCGCTTGTGGGATACCCGCGACCGTGGCGCGGAAGATTTCGAGTTCAGCCGCGTGGCGCTGCCCGCCGCGACCAAAGGCGAGGACGGCCAGCCATATATCGAGGCTTATGGCAGCAAGGAGGCCGATGGCAGCCCTGTGCAGCTGGCTCCCATGTGCCCCACGACGCCGCTCTGGCAAGAGCGCGTGCGCGAACTGGTGACCCGCCTGTTCGCCGACTGTGGCGTGGATGGGGTCTATATTGACCAGATCGCGGCGGCGGAGGCGCGGCTGTGCATGGACCCGAATCACGGCCATCCGCTGGGGGGCGGCCATTGGTGGAACGAGGGGTATTGGAGGATGCTGGACGCCATCCGGGCCAAGATGCCCCAGGACCGCATGATTACCAGCGAGTGCAACGCTGAGGTGTTTACCCGCTGGTTCGACGGCTTCCTTACCTGGCACTGGCAACTGGACAGGATGGTGCCTGCGTGGCCCGCGGTGTATGGCGGGGTGATCCAGATGTTTGGGCGCAGCTATGGCAGCGCGCCTGAAGACCCGGACGAGGCCAAGGCCCTTGCGTGGCGGATGCACGCCGGGCAGCAGTTTGTGTTCGGGGAGCAGATTGGCTGGTTCAACGCATCTCAGGCGCGTGACCCCATGCCGATGGAGTTTATTCGGGCAGCGGCGCAACTGCGCTGGCGGCTACGGCGCTACTTTTACGCCGGAGAGATGGCCCGCCCGCCCCGGCTGCGGGGAGATAACCCGCGCGTGCGGGCTAACTGGAACTGGTTCCAATCCGAGGATAACCCCTGGGTGACGACGGAATCGCTGATGAGCAGCGCCTGGCAGATGCGGGGCGAGCCTCGGCTGGTGCTGCTGTTTGCCAATGTTAGCGATGACTCGCTGCATTGCGAGTTGCTCTGGGACGGGGCAGCCTATGGTATCCCCGCGCCAGAGGTGCAGGCCACGCGCATGCAGACCGGGGAGCCGGACGAAACGTACACCCTGCGAAACAGCGCCCCGCTGCCGATGACGTTTGCGCCCCGGCAGGTGATGGCGCTGGAGGTGCGCTGGTAGACGCGGTAGGACGTTGCATCCTGCGATAGGAGTAGATTAGAAGCTGCGGCCAGGCCGTACAGGCGGACCGCAGCTTTTGCGTTGCCTGGAGTAGACAGGCCAAAGGCCCGCATGGTGGTGCCGCCGAATCAGGCTGCCTACTCCTGGATGTTGAGGGCATCCTTGATCAATGCGTACATATCCGCCGCGCCGAGAGTCTCGGGCGATTCGTAGGAGACCAAATGAACGCTGAAATCCGTGCCTGCTTGTTGGACGTTGCACGCCACTCCCGGCGGCAACCTCTGCGCGTCTATGGCTATCGGCCCGGCGGCGTTCGTTCCATAGTACAGCGTGTGCCATTCAAAGGAGAATGTTGGGTCTTGGCCCACTGCGTAGCGCTTCATACCGCCGTCTTGAATCCAGACGATGGAAGCAAGCTGTCTGTCGGGCGTCCACTCTCCCCCGTCATACGCTATCTTCCATAGGCCCAGGCCGCTCTTTTCCATATATACCAGGGCCGGGTTTCCGCCCTGGCTGGTCTTGATTATACGGAACT
>JAAYXX010000112.1 GCA_012515695.1 Chloroflexota bacterium | reverse complement strand
GATCGGGTTTTCGTGCGTACCCCGGCCATCATCGGGCGCAATGTGGAGGATTGCCACCCGCCCCACAGCGTACACATCGTCACCCGGTTGGTGGAGGAACTACGCAGCGGCAAGCGCGATTCCGCCGAGTTCTGGATTGAGATGGGCGGCAAGTTTGTGCATATCGCCTACTATGCGCTGCGAGACGCCGCCGGAGTCTACAAAGGGGTGATCGAGGTGACGCAAGACGCCACCCATATTCGCGGGTTGCAGGGCGAGCGGCGGCTGCTGTCCGAGGCATAGCCGCGCTTGCGAGCCGGAAGGGGTGGATAAGGGGGGCATGATTGTCCCCTCACCTCCCTCACCCCCAGCTGTACCCAGCCGCCCGGCTGAAAGCCGCACTCTCCCAAAGGGCGAGGGAACTAGGCGCCCCCATGACCACGAATCGGCGGTCATGGGGGCGCTTGGCGATATCAGGCTAATCCAGCTAATCCAGTTGAGCGTCGGCCCACTCGATATCCAGCTCTTGCAGCTTGGCACGGGTGGGGCGGCCCGTCTCAGGGTCCCAACCCATCATCCCGTAGAAGGTGGACAGGTTCTCATCCAGCACTTCCGGGTCCACGGGCTTTTCGTTGATCGTCTCGGTGACAAAGGGCATCCGCATACGAGGTGGCAACACGTCGTCGGCCCGGCTCAGGCCCTCGCGCATGTTGAACACGCGCGCCATCGTCACGCCACGCTCGGCCACCTTGAGCAACTCCCACAAATTGGTGTTCCAGCCGGTAATCCCCCGCACCAGGTCTACGATCTGGTCGCGCGACCAGGGGATGAACATGCAATGGCCCAGATGGTTGTGCACCCATTGCCAGTTGGTGACAAAGGTATAGGCGCGCACCTTGTCGGCGTTTAGCTCGGTCTGCGGCACAGGCTCGTAAACGCCGAGGCTCTGCAAATCCTCGCCCAAGGGTTCCCTGTCCATACTGGCATCCCAGAAATTGTGCATGTGATCCGCGCCGGTGGGCGAAACGGCATAGCCCAACGCCTGGCCGTGACGCGTGCGGCACTCGTGCATGGGGAAGGGCTGCCCCTTTACGTCAATGACAAACATCTCGGCGCCGGGGCCAATCTTGGCCGCTGCGCGACGCGGTCCCTCGGCCAGCAGATCGCCCAGGCCCTCGCGTTCGCAAATCTGGCGGGTGATCTCGACCATTGCCGCCGCGTTCCCAAAGCTCAGGTCCAGGCCGCCGGTGTCCTCCTTGGTCAGGAGGCCGTTCTCGTAGCACTCCATCGCAAAAGCCACCGCCATACCAGCAGAAATGGTGTCCAGGCTGTAGGCGTTGCATAGCTCGTGCGCCTTGGAGATGGCCCGCAGGTCGTCTACGCCACAGTTGGAGCCAAAAGCGCCCACCGTCTCGTACTCTGCGCCGCCATAGATCGGGTTGACCTGATATTCCTCGTCGTTGATCTCGACCACACGCTTGCAACGAATGGGGCAGGCATAGCACCCCTCGCGGCCCTTGAGGATGGTATCGCGCATGGTGGTGCCGGTGATCTTTTCCGCGCCCTCAAAGCGGCCATCCTGGAAATTGCGGGTGGGCAAAGCGCCGATCTCGCTGAGGTCCAGCAGGCCGCCGTTCGTGCCCAGATCGTACATCCCCCAGCTCTTTTCCTTCCAGTGATCGCGCATCCACTTGCCCAGTTCCCTGACCTGATCCGGGTTGGCGAGGGGGATGCTGGCCTTGCCGCGCGCAGCCACCGCCTTGAGATTCTTGGCCCCCATCACCGCGCCCAGGCCAGAGCGCCCGGCAGCGTGCCGCAGGTCGTTGATCACACAGGCATAGCGCACCAGCTTTTCGCCGCCCGGCCCGATCATCGCCAACCGCACCCTGGTATCGTCCAACTCGGACTGAATGGCCTCCTGGGTGTCCAGAGTGGTCTTGCCCCACAAATGCTCGGCGGATCGAATCTCGACCTCGCCGTCGTGGATCCACAAATAGACGGGTTTGGCCGCCCGGCCATATACGACCACCGCATCATACCCAGCCTGCTTGAGTTCGGCCCCGAAAAAGCCGCCCACGTCCGCCTGGCCGTAGCCATCGGTGAGAGGCGACTTGGCCCCCACGCAACTGCGGCCCGCCCCAGCCACGGGGATACCGGTAATGGTGCCCGTTGCAAAGATGAGCACGTTCTCAGGCCCCAGCGGGTCGGCCCCCTTGGGCACGTTCTTCAGGAGATAGTAGCCAACGAACCCCTGACCACCGAGATACCGCCGGTAGAACGCGTCAGTCGGCTCCTCGACCCACGTCTTGCCCCTGGTAAGGTTCACGTGAAGAATCGTGCCAGCATAGCCTTGTGCCATGAGTATCCTCCCTACGTAGATGAATTGCCGTCTGGCTAATCGGGACCGCTGCCATGAACCGATTCGGACCCTCGACGAGGCCATTCTAGATGGTGAATTGGTTATTGTCAAAGCGTCAACGCCCCCTCCCCCTACTTGCGCGGAATGCGAATATGGGCAATAATGGCCCCAACGAGTGCTGGCCGACCTGTCCTGACAATGTCTGCATCCAGAATGACCGACGCCCTTGGCTAGGAAGGATAGCGCCATGCCCTACATGACCGATATCCGCCCCACCGCAGCCGAACTCTATTTTCTGCCCGTAGAGACGCGGGTTCCTCTCAAATTCGGCCATGAAACCCTGACCCATGTCACCTGTGCGCGGGTGCGTCTGACAGGGGTGGACCCGGCAGGGCGCGCCGCCGAAGGGTGGGGCGAGACCCCCTTGAGCGTCCCCTGGGTCTGGCCCAGCAGCCTGTCCTATTCCGAGCGGCAGGCGGCGCTCCAGCAGTTCTGCATGCGCCTGGCCCATGCGTGGTCGCATTTCGACGCCTGGGGCCACCCGATGGAAGTGGGGCACGCCTTTCAGCAGCAGGCATTGCCCGGCCTGCTGGCGCAATACAACGCCGAGCGAGAGCAAACCGCGCCGGGCAGCGAGCCAATGCCCTGGCTGGCCGCTCTGGTCTGCTGCTCAGCGTTCGATATCGCCCTGCACGACGCCTATGGCGTGCTGCATGGCCGCCCGGTGTACGAAACCTACGGCCCGCCCTGGATGCACGCAGACCTGGCCCATTACCTGACCCCGGCAGACGGCGCGGCAGTCTCTTTTGCCGGGAAATACCCCCACGATTACCTGGTTTTCCCCCGCCCTGCCCGGCTCCCCGCCTGGCATCTGGTGGGAGGCGTGGACCCCCTGGACGCGTCCGAGCTAACTGGCGACGAGCCGCAGGACGGCTACCCCATCCTGCTGGCCGATTGGATCGCCCGCGATGGATTAACCTGCCTGAAGGTCAAGCTGCGGGGCAACGACGCCGAATGGGACTATCGGCGGCTGGTGCGCGTGGGCGAGGTCGCCGTCGCGGGCGGCGTGGACTGGCTGACCAGCGATTTCAACTGCACAGTAACCGACCCCGCTTATGTCAATGCCATTCTGGACCGCCTGTTGCTGGAACACCCCCGCCTGTACGGGATGATCCTGTACGTAGAGCAGCCCTTCCCCTACGACCTGGAGAGCCACCGCATAGACGTGCACAGCGTTTCGGCGCGCAAGCCGCTATTCATGGACGAGAGCGCCCACGATTGGCGAATGGTCAGGCTGGGGCGCGAGTTGGGCTGGACGGGAGTGGCCCTCAAGACCTGCAAGACGCAGACCGGCGCGCTGTTGAGCCTGTGCTGGGCCAAAGCCCACGGCATGACGCTGATGGTGCAAGACTTGACCAACCCCATGCTGGCCCAAATCCCCCACGTGTTGCTGGCCGCTCACGCGGGCACGATCATGGGCGTAGAGACCAACGCCATGCAATTCTATCCGGACGCCTCGCTGCCAGAGGAGGCGGTGCATCCGGGCCTATACCGTCGCCGCGCAGGACAGATAGACTTGACGACTGTGCGCGGGCCGGGGTTTGGCTATCGGCTGGAGGAAATCCGGCGGGAACTGCCCGCCGTTGCCAGGCTATGACCTTTCATCACGAGGGCCAGGAGCCATGTTGCAGCCTACAACATGAAGGAGAACCTGCAATGAGCCAAGGCGGAATCCGTTTTTCCGTGTTCACCAAGCCCTGGAAGATGCCCTTGCACGAACTGGGTGAATTTGTGCGCAGCCTGGGCTTTGATGGTATCGAGTTCCCTGTGCGGCCTGGCTACCAGGTCGAGCCGGAGAATGTGCGCGACCTGCCCAAGGCGGCAAAAGCCCTGGCCGAGCATGGGGTAGAGATTGCCAGCGTGGCCGGGCCAACCGACGAGGCCACCATTGCGGCCTGCGCCGAGGCCGGGGTGCCCATTATCCGCATTTGCCCCAGCATTGACAGGCAGTTGGGCTACATGGCAACCGAAGCCCGGCTCCAGCAAGAGTTTGACGCGCTCGTGCCATTGCTGGACAAGTATGGCGTCACGCTGGGCATTCAGAATCATTGCGGGGCCTTTGTCTCGGATGCCATGGGCATTCGCCACTTGATCGAGAAGTATGACCCCCGGCATGTGGGGGCTGTGCTGGACGCGGGCCACAACGGCTTGCAGGGCGAAGAGCCGGAACTGGCTCTCGACATCGTCTGGTCGCACCTGTGCCTGGTCAATTTCAAGAACGCCTTCTGGCGGCGGGTCACTGGCCCGGAGGCCGAATGGGCACGCTGGCAGACCTACTGGACGTCTGGCCGCCAGGGATTGGCCCCCTGGCCGCGCTGGGCCGCCGCATTGCAGCAACGTGGGTATACGGGGTATATTTGCCTCACGGCGGAGTATAGCGACGAGAAGGCGGTAAATCGGCTGATCGCCGAGGATATCGCTTTCGCCAAATCGCTATTCGAGTATATAGTTCCGAAGGAGATGAGATTGTGATTATCATTGACACGCACACGCATTTCTACGACCCTTCGCGGCCCCAGGGAGTGCCCTGGCCGGGGCCAAAAGAGACCGCGCTGTATCGCACTGTGCTGCCAGAGCATTTCCGCGCCCTGGCCGTCCCCGAAGGGGTCACGGGCACGGTGGTGGTGGAGGCCAGCCCCTGGGTGGAAGACAACCAGTGGATTCTTGATCTGGCCGCCAAGGACAAGATCATCGTCGGGCACGTGGGCAATCTCACGCCGGGAAGCGAGGATTTCGGCAAGAATCTGGCGCGGTTCGCGGCCAACCCGCTCTATCGCGGCATCCGCACGCGCTCTCTCAACGTGAATGACCTGTCGCAAGCCCCGGCCATCGCCGACGTAGCCAAGCTGGTGGACTATGATCTGGAGCTGGACCTGATGGTGCGCCACGATGAACTGCCGCAAGTTCGGTCGCTGTCCAAGCGCATCCCCGACCTGCGTATCGTCATGCCGCACATCGCGCACCAGCGCATCACCGGCCAGGCCGTTGATCCCGCCTGGCTGGAGGGGCTAAAGCAGTTGGAGGACTGCCCCA
Source organism: Chloroflexota bacterium (assembly GCA_012515695.1). GTDB lineage: Bacteria > Chloroflexota > Anaerolineae > UBA1429 > UBA1429 > JAAYXX01. The sequence goes on along the minus strand of JAAYXX010000112.1, from coordinate 239 downwards.
ACGTCTACATGAAGGTTTCGGCCCTGGTAGAGAACACCGGCCAGCGCCCGGCGCCCACGGATTTAGAGTTCTACCTGCTTACGCTGGACGCCCTGTGGAACACCCTGGGCGAAGACCGGCTGATCTTTGGTAGCAACTGGCCCGTGTGCGGCCCGTTTGCTGAATACTCGACAGTCAAGCGGCTGGTCACGGAATACTGGTCTACCAAGAGCGTCGAAGCACAGGAAAAGTTCTTCTGG
>JAAYXX010000111.1 GCA_012515695.1 Chloroflexota bacterium | reverse complement strand
GATGTCGATGATCATCGCCAGGCCGCTCCCCTTGGGTCCGGCGATAGGATGCAGGCCCGCGATCTTGTTCGGGTCGGTGGTGGGGTTGCCATCCTCATCAAAGCCCCAATCGGCGGGGATGGGCTTGCCCTCCACCTTGGCCAGCGCGATCTTGCCATAGGGGATGGAGGTGGTCGCCATGTCCAGCGTTACCGGGATGCCGTCGGTGGGAAAGCCCACGGCCAGCGGGTTTGTGCCAAAGAAGGGCTTGCGTGCCCCAAAGGGGATCAGGAAGGCATCAGTATCGGTCATCATGATGCCGATGCACCCTTCGGAGGTAATGCGGTTGATATAGTAGCCGGTCATGCCAAAGTGGCTGGAATCGCGCACGACGACGGTGCCGCTGCCGTTTTCCTTCGCCATGCGGATGGCCTCGGTGCAGGCGCTATAAGTAACAACATGGCCCAGCCCGTCATCCCCGTACATCACGCCAGTGGAGGGGGAAGTCTGCTCAAAGCGCATGTTGGGATGCGTCTTGATCGTTCCGTTTTGCAGCCGCTTTACATAGTGCGACAGCCGAATGATGCCGTGCGAGTCGATGCCCGACAGGTTCGCCGTGGTCAGGCACTCGGCGACGATGCGGGCGTCCTGTTCGGGGACGTCTACCGCCATCAGAACCTGCTGGACAAAGGAGAATACTTGAGAGACTGGAATCTGTCGCGTGGTTTCTGGTATGTTTGTCATCGTCATTTACCCCATGTACATCCCGCCATTGATATCAATTACGAGACCTGTGATATAGTCCGAAAGAGGAGAAGCCAGGAAGAGAACAACGTTGGCGACGTCCTGGGGCTGTCCCAAGCGCCTGAGGGGGATTCCCTGAGTATAAGAATCTTCATGATCGCCGACCTGTTTCACCACCGGGGCGGTGGCGATGACGCCGGGGGCTACCGCGTTCACATTGACACCATAGGGGCCGCCCTCTTTAGCCAGCGTCTTGGTCATGCCGATCAGGCCCGCCTTGGAGACAGAATATTGCAAACTCGCCTCAATCCCTCCGACCCGGGCAGCCATCGAAGAAAAGTTGATGATCTTGCCATAGCCGCGTTCCTTCATGCCCGGCATCAGCTCGCGGCAGACCACAAACGGCCCCCGCAGGTTGACGTTCATGATCTTGTCCCACATGTCCACGGACACCCCGGCAATGCCTTGCTGGTAGACGATCAGCCCCGCGTTATTGACCAGGATGTCAATGCCGCCCAGCTCGTCTGTAAGCGTCTTGCACATGGCGACGGTATCGTCGGGATCTCCCAGATCGCACCGGAGGGCCAGGCCGCCCACGGCAGCAGCAGCTTCTTGTGCGCCAGGCAGGTTGATGTCCACAATGGCAACTTGGGCGCCAGCCTTGGCCAGCGTTTCGACACATGCACGTCCGATACCAGCAGCGCCTCCTGTGACGAGTGCCCTTTTGCCACTCAGATCGATGTCAAACATGTTCGCCTCCTGAGCAGGATGGAGTTATGAGATTGTCGTTGCAAATAGGCAGGCAACACCGGAGGCCAGGACCCACGCAGCCGACCGGTGTGTGTAGTATACCACTTTTGGCGCTATGGGGACAACGCCAACACGCGGCGTGCAACCCTCCCTCCAGCAGCCAAACGCAGCACTCACACTATAGCGAGCGCGCCGAGAAATTCAAGCGCGGGCGGCAGCCCCCTCCCTCCGCCCCAAGCTCCCTCGCCCTTTGGGAGAGGGAGCCCGAAGGGCGGGTGAGGGTGATCCTCTGGCGAGAGGAATTGGACCGCCGCCATCCTTGGCGGCTTCTTCCTCCCCCCATTGAGCCGTTTGCCCGATTCCGGTATAATCCGGCAAACACGGGCCAGCCTCGGCGGGCCTCCGCCCGTTCGCCTGGCTACCGGATGTGGCGCAACCTATCGCAGACCAAAGGAGCAACAACCATGTCCCCCATGACGATGCGCGAACGCATACTGGCCGTAGTGCATGGGCGCGAGCTAGATCAAGTGCCCTTTGTGATGTACGATGGCATGTTGGATACGCAAGAGGTACAGACCTGGCTGGGGCGCAGCAATATCGGGCGGCTGCGGTGGAGCCAAATCCACCGCGTAGAACACCCCCATTGCCGCTTTGACACGGAAGAGTATTACGTCGGCGAGGCCCGCTGGTGTCGCAACTGGCTGCACACCCCCGTCGGCTCGCTGTATGAGGAACGCGCCTTTGAAACCGCCTATTCCAGCAGTTCCATCCGCAAGCACTATGTCCAGGAGCCGCAGGATTACGAGGTCCTCTGGTACTACCTCAACGACTCGATTATCCTGGAGGACTATGATCGGTATTACCGCGACCAGGACGATCTGGGAGACGACGGCACGCCGCTGGTTGCTATCGAGCGCTCGCCCTATCAGCAGCTCTGGGTGCAGTGGGTGGGCATCGACCAGTTGGGGTTTCACATGATGGACTATCCCGACCGGGTGGCCCACACCATAGAGCTATTGCGCAAGCGGGCGCGCCAGATCTTTGAGTTGGCCTATCGCTCGCCGGTGCCGTTCATCGACTTTCCAGACAACATCACCGCGCCCACTATCGGCCTGCGCCGGTTCCAGGAATACTGCGTGCCGCTGTATAACGAGCTGGCGGACAT
>JAAYXX010000110.1 GCA_012515695.1 Chloroflexota bacterium | reverse complement strand
TTTGCCAACCTCTTTGAGAAGGGAGCCAAGCCGCGCCCGGCGGCCAGCTCGGTGAAAAAGTACATTGATCTCATTCAAGAGCGGCCCCTGCCCAAATCGGTGGGCGTCTACTGGCCGAACTATTACACCGCCTGGAACAACGGCATGCCCGCCGACCTGAAGAACGCTGTCTCGTTCATTCGCAAGATCACCAACTGCATGCCCGTGAACGACCTGATGATCATGGATGGCGCGCTGGAACGCCACGATCTGCTGGTCGTGCCCGTGGCCGGGTTTGCTCGGCGTGACGTGTTGCAGCGCGTCATCGAATGGGTCCAGGCGGGCGGCGTGATCCTGTCTACGCAGGTCACCACCGACCTGGAGCTGGAGATGATGCCCGAGTATGCCGCGCTGTTCGGCATCCTGCCCACTTCGGAGCATGCGTCAGGGCATCACCGTCAGGATATTATCGCCAATGACCTGTTCCCCACTTTTTCCGCGCTGGGGAACTATCATGCTACCTATGGCTGGATGGACCTGGCGGATGATGTGCAGCCCCTTTCCAGCACGCAAGAAAGTCAGGGGTATGCTGCCAACGCTGCCACGCGGATGGGCAAGGTGAGTTCGGCCTTTATGCGGCAAGCGGGCAAGGGTATCGCTATTTGCTACGAGGGGCCAATGGTGTTTGAGCAAGACCCCGAGGCTCTGTTCCCCGACCCGGGCGTGTACAAAGCCCTGTTGACCGACGTGCTGCGCCGCTATGCGGGCACGACCAACTTGATGCCAGAGGAAGGAGAGATCGCGCGCGCCGAGTTCGACGGCCAGGTGTACGCCTTGCGCGATGGACAGATTATCGCGACGGGAAGCAAGCCGGAGCCATTCAAGGCGTAGCAGGGATCTACTACCGAGCGGCAGCAGTTTTCTGCTGCCGCTCGTCGTCGAGAGGAAGCCGCTCCGCCGCGTTTGTTTGTGCATAGAGATATGAATACACTGGTGCCGGTCTGGCACGGCCTGCGTTTTGCCCAGGTCCTACATGGGCATGGCATAGAGACCGGGCTGCACATCATCTACAGGGCGGGCTACCGGGCGGCGAGTTGGGGCCAGCGATGGCGCCCATCGGTTGGTGGCCGACTCGTTCGTAGCCTGGGCGTGGCCCGCCAACAGCACAGCAATGGAGGCAGAGCATGTTCTCAATAGCATGGGATCGCGCATGGACGGTATTATCATTCAAATATGGCGGGCAATCATCGGCGGACCTGCTGCCCCGCTGGGAGCAGCAAGAGACTGCTGAAATGGTGGACGGTGGCCAGGTCAAGCGGCTCGTTTTTCGTGACGCGGACACTGGCCTGGAGGTAACGGTCCGCGTGTGCCAGTGGGCCAATTCCGCGGCCCAGGAGTGGGTCATCGAGTTTGCGAACCAGGGCACTGGCGACACGCCGCTCCTGGAAGACATTTTGCCGCTGGATGCGCGTTGGGCGCTACCCGCCCCGGCGCGAGCCACGCTGCGCCATGCCAAGGGCAGCCTGTGCGAGCCGGATGATTTTCTGCCCTACACCAATGATATTCGGCCCGGGCAGCGCATGAGCCTTGTGCCGGTGGGGGGGCGCTCTTCCAACGGGACGCTGCCCTTTATGAACTTGCAGTTGCCCGATGGCGGTTTGGTGCTGGCGATTGGCTGGTCGGGCCAATGGGCGGCCCAGTTCCAGCGCGATCAGGAGGCGCTGCGCGTCGCGGCGGGAATGGAGCGCACGCACCTGCGCCTGCACCCCGGCGAGCGCATTCGCACCCCGCGCATGCTGGTGATCCCCTGGCAGGGCGCGGACCCGGTGGTGGGCGAAAACCTGCTGCGCCAGACGATTCTGGCGCACTATACGCCGCGTATTGATGGGGAGTTGGTGCTGCCCTTGTTTGCCCACAACACCATGTCCACTTTCCATCACACCAACCAGGTGAGCGAAGAGCGCGAACTGGCCGCCGTCTCGCGGGTGGCCGAGTTGGGCCTGGAGGCGTATTGGTTGGATGCCTGCTGGTATGGCATGGGCGAAGGCAAGTTACAATGGTGGCAGCAGGTGGGCGATTGGCGGATTCGCCCCGACGTTTTTCCGCGTGGGCTGAAATCGCTGGGCGATGCCTGCCGCGAGGCCGGGCTGAAATTCGTGCTTTGGTTCGAGCCAGAGCGCGTGCGCGTCGACACGCCCATCGCGCAGGAGCATCCCGAATATCTGCTGCGTTCCAGCCATGACCCGGACAACCTGCTGTTCAACCTGGGGCTGCCAGAAGCGCGGGCCTATATGACAGAGACCATCTCGGGGGTTATTGCCGGGGCCGGGGTGAATGTCTATCGGCAGGATTTCAACTTTGACCCGTTGCCCTATTGGCAGGCCGCCGATGCGCCGGACCGTATCGGCATGACCGAGATTCGCCACGTGGAGGGGCTATACGCGATGTGGGACGAGCTGCGTAGCCGCCACCCCGGCCTGATCATTGACAACTGTGCTTCTGGTGGGCGGCGCATTGACCTGGAAACCGTCTCGCGCTCGTTCGCGCTTTGGCGCAGCGACTTTTCCGACGTAGGCGGCCCAGCGCATGGGCGCACGCTGCAGATTGCCGACCAGATACAAACCGCCGGGCTATCGCGGTGGTTCCCGATGCACGCGGGGCCGGTGTGGACGTTCTCGCCGTATGATTTCCGCAGCGCCATGAGTGCAGGGAGCGTTATCTATTGCGACACCGGTACCGATGAGTTTCCAAAGGATGCAGCCAGGCAGGCTTTTGCCGAGTTGAAAAGTCTGCGCCGCTATTTCCTGGGCGATTTCTACCTGCTGCTGCCCCTGACGTCAGCCGCCCACGACTGGTGCGCGTACCAGTACCACCTGCCCGATGAGCGGGCGGGGTTTGCTTTGTTCTTGCGCCGCCACGCCAGCCCCTTCCCCAACATGCAGGCGGCTCTGCGGGCGGTCGACCCGACGGCGCAGTATGAGGTCAGTTTCGCAGAGACGTTTGACGAGCCGTCGCCGACGGTGATGACCGGGGAGCAGTTGCTTCACCTGGAAATATCCATCCCGGAGGCGCCGGGTTCGCTGCTGTTGCGCTACAAGCAAATATAGCCCGGTAACAGCGCATAGCGCCAGACTTTGTCGGTGCCGGACAACGGCGCGCATGTGCATCGCCAAGAGTGGGGGAGCAGCCACGCTTCATGGGCCGGGTTGGATGCCCGGCAACCTGGTGAGTCCTGCCCCCCTTGTTCAAGAACAGGAGGAACAGCATGTTCGAAAAACGACTGTTGGCTTTTCACTATGCCTGGTATGGCACGCCCTGGGGACCGAATGGTCGCTGGCAGCATTGGAACCACAGCTACAAGCCGGTTGAGGGAGTGACGCAGAGCGCCCACAACCCCGACATCATGATCAATGGCCGTCGCCATATCGGCACGGTACTCTATCCGCTGGACGGGGTCTATGATTCACAGGACCCGGCCACGGTCAAGCGCCAGTTGATGGACGCCGAGCGGGCGGGTATTGACGGGTTCATGATCTCCTGGTGGGGACTGGATCATCGTTCCAACCCGGTGGTGGATGTGTTCATGGACCTTGCGCCGGAGAATTTTGCGACGATCTACTATGAGACGGCCAAGACTTTTCGCACGCGGGAACGCTCGCGGCAGGAGGCTGTACGCGAGATTGCCAGCGACATAATCGCCGTGTTGAGCGCCCACGGCCACAAGCCCGCCTGGGCCAAGGTGAACGGCCTGCCGCTGATGGTGGTCTATATCGCCGAGCAGTATACCGTGGCCGAATGGCAGGAGGTGCGCCGCCAGGTGCGCGAGGCGGGGCTGGATATGTTCCTGCTGGGGGATACCTACAACCTGGATTACCTGGAGGTCATGGACGGGTTGCACACGTATAACCCCATCTGGATTACGCTGCGGGGCAAGGACTATCGGCAGGTGTTTGCCGAGACGGCGGAAGCCGTGCACGCACAGGGCAAGCTGTTCGCCGCGACGGTCTCGCCGGGCTTTGACAATAGCCAGGTGTCGGTGCGGCCCGAGTGGCTGGTCGTTCCGCGGGAGGATGGGCATTACTATCGTATGACCTGGGAGGCGGCGCTGGCCTGCAACCCGGACTGGATCCTGATTTGCAGCTTTAACGAGTGGGGCGAGTCCAGCGTGATCGAACCCACGCTCGAGTTTGGCGACCAGTACATCCAGGTGACGCGGCAGTATTCCAAGCTTTGGAAGAATTCGTAACCTGGAAGCAGACAGACAGGGTACAGAGCTGCGCGAGCCACTCTGATGTGGCTTGCGCAGCCTTGATGATTGATCGCAGAGGTATTGACAGACTGTGCTATAATGATAGCATAAAATCGCTGCTGGATGATGATTCTCAGGGCAGCACTCTTTTCCAACAGAGCCTGGCGGTAGGTCGTCTCTGCCTCAGTCTCTAATAGCCACGGCCAAGAAGATTGATCTCCGTCCAGGGAATCCTTGCCATGTGTGTTTGTGTGTGCGTTCGTTCAGCAATATCTACAATGTATCGCACTCGGAGGAGAGTCATGACAAGGGTAATGCAATCAGTCGTAGTGGACGCCAACACCGGGCAGGTCTATCGTTTTCTGATGGAACCCAGTAACCTGTACAAGTTTTTGCCCATTTCGCGCATTGAGGTGCTGGAAAAGACTGCCAGCCAGACCAAGGTCAAGCACGATTTCCAGTGTATGGGGAAAACGCTGGAATTGACCTCGTTGTGTGACTCTGTGGAGGGCGGGCGCAAGGTTCGCTATCGCTGCATAGAGGGCGCATCTCTGGACAACAGCTTTACCCTTGCGGATATGCGGGGGCAATGCAAAGTGACCTATATGCTGGATTACCAGCCGATGGGCGGCCCATTTGCCAGGCTGTTGGACAAATGGACAACGCAGAAAGACATGGAAAAGCTCGTCGCCGACGCTTTGCAAAAGCTTCAGGCTGCTCTTGCAAAATAAAGACATCAGTATATCCGCCGTTTGACAAATAAAGTACTTTACTGTAATATATTACTCGTGGTCGTGCTAGGCGGGGAACTAGCGGTGCCCTGTATCCGCGATCCGCTACAGCGGGGCTGAATTCCCCTCTCGCGGGGTTGATCTCCGCAGGACGGCACTGAACCGGCGGCGTTGAAGGTCGTGTCCCGCGCGGCGGAGGCCTGTGAACCCCGCCAGGTCCGGAAGGAAGCAACGGTAAGCAGACACCCCGGGTGACGCGGGAGTGCCTGGCTGGAGCATGCTGATCAGTGCTTGCTGTTGGAATCACCACAACAGAGGGGTGCACGACCACAGACTATTGTCGGGACGACGATCTATTAGGTCTTCGTCCCGTTTGTGTTTATTTGAACGGGGAGATTGTGCGCGATGAGCGAGCGAATCATCGTCATAGGCGGCGGGGCAGCCGGGTTGATGGCTGCTGGCCGGGCCGCCGAGCTTGGCGCTCGTGTGCTTTTGTTGGAAAAGACCAAGCAACTGGGCACCAAGCTGCGCCTCACTGGCAGTGGCCGTTGCAACCTCACGAACGATAGCCCCCTCCGTGATTTTCTCACCCACCTGGGCCCAAACGCCTCTTTTCTGCGGAACGCCCTGGCTCGCTTTTTTGCGCCTGATACCATTGACTTTTTCAATGCGCGGGGCGTGCCCACCGTGATAGAAGAGGCGAACCGCGTCTTTCCGGCTTCGAACAGCGCCCATGATGTGGCAGGCGCGCTGCGGCGGTATTGCCTGGAGCATGGCGTGCAATTTCGCTATCTCTCGCCGGTGAACGAACTGGTCGTGCAAGAGGGGCAGATAGCGGGCGCGCGCGTGGGCGAGTTGGTATTGACTGCCGGGCAGGTGATCCTGGCGACAGGCGGAATGTCCTACCCCACAACCGGCTCCACTGGCGATGGCTATAGATTGGCCGAGCAGGTGGGGCACACGATTGTCCCGCTCAGGCCGGGCCTGGTGCCGTTGGTGACCAGTGACCCCTTTACGCCGCGGTTGCAGGGCTTGAGCTTGCAGAATGTGCGTGTTTTGTTGTATAAAGAGAACCAACTGCTGGCGAGCGCGATGGGGGATGTGGTTTTCACCCATTTCGGTGTTTCGGGGCCTGCCATTTTGACGCTCAGCACAGCAGCGGCGGACGCGCTGCAACAAGGCCCTTTGCGCCTTGCGCTCGACTTGAGGCCAGATGTAGATGAGGCCCAACTGGACGCGCAATTGCGCCAGGACTTGACAGGCAAAGCGAGCTACCATAGCTTGCTCAAGCGCCTGCTCCCCCGCACGGCGGTGGACGTGTTCCGCGAGCGCAGCGAGATTCCGGCAGAGCAGCGGCTCAACCAGTTTACTGCTGAACAGCGGGGACGGTTGCGACACTTGCTCAAGGCGTTTGATCTGACCGTCGTGGGCACGCGCCCCATCAGCGAGGCGATGGTTACGCTGGGGGGTGTAAGCGTGGCCGAGATTGACCCGCGCACGATGGCTTCGCGCAAGGTGCGTGGTCTGTATTTCGCCGGGGAGATCATTGACGTGGCCGGGGATACCGGCGGGTATAACCTGCAGATCGCCTTCACCACGGGCTACCTGGCCGGAGAGCACGCTGCGCGCACATTCTTGGGAGAGGAATAACGGACTACATGGCTGAGCATGCCCAGCCTGTACCCAGCCGCAAGCGCGGTTGGGGGGCGCTGTGCGTGTTGGCAGGAATTTTACTCCTGATCGCCACGCTCGGCACGGTTTACTTTGCCACACAGCACACCGTCGCAATCGAAATCAACGGCGTGCGACTGCTATATCGCACTCATCAACGCTCCCCGCAAGGTGTGTTGCGTGAGCTTGGCCTGGTGTTGAATACGGAAGACCTGATCGAGTTTCCCGACGAGCTTCCTTCGGCAGATGCGCCCATTCGCGTTACCCTGGCCCGCACTGCCCTGTTGACCCACGACGGCTCTGTGACCAGGCTTCGCACCCACGCTACGACGGTTGGCCATTTGCTGGGGGAGATGGGGGTTGTCGTTTACCCCTATGATCGGGTATGGCTGTCAGGCAACCCCTGTGACCTGGAAGCACCCCTGCCCAGTATCGAAACCCCTGCCAGACCGGCATTTGCTACGCTGATGGCCGAGATTCGCCGCCCCATTCGCCACAACTTGCGGCGAGCGGTAACGCTCACTGTTCAGGACGGTGCCTTGCATTCTGACCTCTATACCACGGCGCGCACGCTAGGCGAAGCATTGTATGAGAACGGCGTAATGATCTATGCCGGGGACCGGGTGTCCCCCGACCTGAACACCGAGATCACGCCGGGGCTGATCGTCTCTATTGAACGCTCCAAGCCGGTGGTGGTGGACATGGCGGGAGAGCGCCAGATGGTACGCACTCGCACCAAGACGGTGGGCGCTCTGTTGGAGGCGATGGATCTTGACCTAAACCCCAAAGATCGGATCGAGCCTGACGCGAGCACCGAACTCCAGCGGGATATGCAGATCACCGTTACACAGATACGCGATGAATATTTCGTCGAAGAGGAACCCATCCCCTATGAGGTGCGCCGCGAGCCAGACCCAGAGCTAGAGATCGACAACGAGCGGGTGGCCCATTGGGGCCGCGAAGGGGCCAGAAGGCGGCGCTATCGGGTGCATTATGAGAATGGCCAGGAGATGTACCGCGTTGAGGTAGAGGATTGGGTGGCCCACGAGCCGATAGACCGGATCATCAACTATGGCACCAAGATCGTGCTGCGCGAGCTGGAAACGCCCAACGGAACAGTGACCTATTGGCGCAAGATTCGCGTGTTGGTTACATCCTACAACGCGCCCACGGCGGGCAAGCCGCCGGATCACCCCACCTATGGGATCACCCGGCTGGGCTGGAAGGCGCGCAAGGGGATTATCGCTGTGGACCCCCGCGTCATCCCCCTACTCCAGAACATTTACGTGCCCGGCTATGGGGTAGGCGTGGCCGGGGATACGGGCAGCGCCATCCAATGGAAGCACATTGACCTGTGCTATGATGATCATAACCTGGTACACTGGTATCGCTGGGAAGATATCTACCTCCTGACGCCGGTGCCCGACCGTAGCACGATTGCCTGGACGATACCGGACTTGCCCCAGGAGAGGAGATAGGGCTATTAGCTTTGATGTCAGGTCCCTGCTAAAGCAGTACGGCATCCAGCCTTCCAAGGGGCTGGGGCAGAACTTTTTGGTGGACCGGCACGCCCTGGAGCGGATCGTCGAGGTGAGCAACCTTTCCCCGGCGGATGCGGTGTTGGAAGTGGGGCCGGGATTGGGGGTGCTTACCCGCGAACTGGCCGAGCGAGCCGGAACGGTGGTCGCTGTCGAGCTAGATCGCAAGATGCTGGCCGTGCTGCGCGAGCGTTAGGCCGGGTATGCCAATGTGCATCTGGTGCAGGGCGATATTCTGGAAATAGACCCGGTGCAGGCAATGGTGGACGCGCTGGGCGATACCTCTGGCGAGGCTTTGCGCTACAAGGTCGTCGCCAATTTGCCCTACTATATCACCTCGGCGGTGTTGCGCCACCTGCTCACCGCTTCCGTGCCTCCGGAACAGTTGACTGTGTTGGTGCAAAAAGAGGTGGCCGCCCGCATGACCGCTCGCCCCGGAGATTTGAGCCTGCTGGCTGTCAGCGTGCAGGTGTTTGGTGAGCCGGAAATAGTGGCCCGCGTACCGGCGGGGGCGTTCTACCCGCGCCCCAAGGTGGACTCGGCTGTCGTGCGGATTCGCGTGTACCCGCAGCCGCGTGTGCCGCGTGAGGAGTTGGAGCGCTTTTTCGCCGTGGTGCAGGCCGGTTTCGGCCAAAAGCGCAAGCAGTTGCACAACAGCCTGAGCCACAACCTGCGCTTGCCCCAGGAGACGGTGTTGGAATTGATGGCGCGAGCCGGAATAGAGCCGCAACGCCGCCCGCAGACGTTGAGCATAGACGAATGGGCGGCTCTGGCGCGGGCGTACGGGGAGATGAGCTAGACGCCTGGCTCCCCCCTGACCACAGGCGTGATTGCCAGCGTCACGTGATAATGCTATACTTGCTGTATAGGTCCTAGTTTGCATTGACGTGAAAGCAAGGCTACTGTGCTCAGTTCTGGAATGGTGCTGGTTGGCAAATACAGGATCGACTCTGTCATCGGCCAGGGCGGCTTTGGAAAGGTCTACCTTGGCTATGACCTCGATATGGGGCGCTATGTGGCGATCAAAGAGCTGTTGCGCGACGCGCACATCTCGCCCGACGAGTGGCAAAGGTACCAGGAGCGTTTCCGCCGGGAGACGCGCACAGTAGGCCAGTTCACCCACCCCAATGTCGTCGGCGCCTATGCGCTAGAAACCGACCTGGACGGCAGCCTGTACCTGGTGTTGGAGTACGTCGAGGGCGGCAGCCTGAAGGAACTGCTCCAGCCGGGAAAACCCCTGGACATCGAGCGCGCGCTGCGGATTGCCTGCGACATCTGCCGCGCTGTGGAGGCCATCTACCAGCAGGATATTGTCCACCGCGACATCAAGCCCGGCAACATTTTGATCAGCCAGGATGGAACGGCCAAGCTGACCGATTTTGGCGTGGCGCAGGTGGGACATGAAACCCTTCAGACCCAGTACACCATCCCCCATCCGGGCACGCCCGCCTACAAATCTCCCGAACAGGCCACGTCTACCGGCTATCTAGACCAGCGTTCTGATTTGTACTCGCTGGGGTTGGTGCTCTATGAAATGCTCACGGGTCGCCCGTATGTGCGCGACCGGCAACCGCCGCGCCAGCATAACCCCAATGTCCCCCCCGCGCTAGAGGCTGTGGTGCTCAAGGCCCTGCAACAAGCTCCCGATGACCGCTACCAGACGGCGGCAGAGATGCTACGCGACCTGGAGCGCGTGCAGACCGAGAGCGTGGGCGGCCAACTCCGGATCGTATTGAGCAGGCTCTCGTTTACTCAGGTGTTCACCACCGTGGGGCTGGTGTTGGCGCTGGCGCTGATTACGGGCGGAGATCGTCTGGCCCAGGCTTTTGCCAGGGAGCCGGTTGTCTCTGGTCCGACATTGACCGCTGTGGCGGCTGCGCCTGAAGTGAGCGTTTCCCCCGCGTTGGAACAGACGGCGGCGGGCGTCGGGATACCCCAGGAGGTCAGTGCCACTTCCGAAAGCATGGCGCCCACTGCCACCTCTGAGTGGAACGATCCCTATGAGCCGGATGACGAGACTCCCGCCTCGCTCTCGGTCGGGGAGACGCAGGTACGCAGTTTTGCGCCCGATGGCGATGTAGACCGGGTCAGCCTGCGCGTCAAGGCGGGCCGCACGTACCTGGTGACGACGGCGAACCTGAGCGCGGGGGTAGACACTATCGTAGAGGTGCAGATCAACGGGCATGTGCTGTCGAATGACGATATGTCGCCGGGCACGCTGGCCTCTCAGGTGACGTTCACGGCGCAGGAAGACGGTCTGGCCGTGATTACCATTGCTAACCAGGATCAGTATGGGCTAGAGCGCACCTATGATGTGAGCGCGTTTGTGATTGACCCGACCGCCACGCCGACGGTCCTGCCCACTGCCACCTATACCGTCCAGCCCTCTCTTACGCCGCGCGCGACCTATACCCCGCGCCCGACATTCACGCTTCACCCGGCGGGTACGCTTACGCCCACGCACACCAGCACGCCAACCCGCACGACCACGCTGTATCTGACGCGGACGCCTACGCGCACCCGCACGCCAACCCGCACACGATACCCAACCAGTACGCCTCGGCCCACCAGCACGCCGAGCAATACCCCCTGGCCGACGGAGACGCCGCCACCAACAGAGACGCCGTTGCCTACCGAGACGCCCACGCCAGAGCGGACGGCTCTCCCCGTAAAGACGATCCCGCCCGTTCGGTAGATAGATGGGCGGCGGGGGAGTGACGCCAGCTTGGCCGGGCCGTTCTTGCTCGAAACGCCGCAGAGGAGTATGATACGCCCACTTCCCCGCATAGAATGGAGCAGGCTATGCTGCGTTTTGTTCTCCGGCGACTCGCCTTTATCGTCGGGGTGAGCTTTGGAATCGTCTTTTTTGCTTTCTTTGGCATCAAGATGGCGGCCAACTCTACCTCAGATACCACCGGACCTGCAATCATCCCCGCAGCCCAGGCAGCGTTTGAGGAGGCGGTCACTTATGTCAGCGGGCTGCCCAGTGGCAACTGGGGGATGGTCGCGGTGCGGAGTGGTCGCTACGCCAGGCAGGTTGCTGTGCGCGACACGCTGGCAGATGTCTACCCCAAGAGCATGGGACTGCTGCTCATCTCCCTGCTGGTTGCCAGCGTCATCGGTATTCCTCTGGGCGTGGTAGCCGCCGTTCGGCGTCACTCGGCGCTGTCCCTCGGAACCATGACAGCCACGATACTGGGCATTTCGCTGCCCAGCTTTACCGTGGCGGCGCTGTTGCAGATTGCCGAGATTTACTGGTATCGCACATTCGGCTTTCGGCTCGTGCCTGTGGGCGGTTTTGGCTGGGACGCGCACCTGGTCATTCCCACGCTGGTGCTGGCTGCCCGGCCCGTGGCCCATCTGGCCCGTATCGCCTACATGGCCTTTTCCGATGTACTGGAACAAGATTACATGCGTACGGCCCACGCCAAGGGCCTGTCCAGGCGACTGGTGATGCGCGCACATGCCTACCCCAACGCCGCCGTGCCCCTGCTGACCGGCCTGGGCGTATCGCTGCGCTTTTCCCTCGGCAGCCTGCCCGTCGTCGAGTATTTCCTGGGGTGGCCCGGCATTGGGGCCGCCTTGCTAAACGCCATCAGCAGCCGACAGGCCACCGCGGTCGCGGGCCTGTCGCTGGCCCTCGGCCTGACCTTTATGGTGGTGAATTTGCTGATCGACATCCTCTATCGCTACTTTGATCCCCGTCTGAGAGCGCAGCAGATATGAACCTACGAGGCGCAATCCATCGTTTCGTTGCCGACGCGCAAAAGGTTTTTCGCGCCAGGTCGGCGGGCGTCGGGCCTGACATGCAGGCCCCGGGTCGCTTTCGCTGGCGGCTGATTACCCGCAACGCGCCCTTTGTGTTGGGGATGCTGATTCTGCTGTTCCTGCTCTCGGCGGCCCTGTTCGGTCCCCGGTTTGCCTCGCAGAACCCCTACCTGTCGGCGCAACGGTCCGCCGAGATGGTAGACGGCGAGCTGGTCAACCCTCCCTTTGCCCCCTCTGCGGAATTCCCGCTGGGTTCTGATGCCTGGGGGCGCGACATCCTCAGCCTGCTGCTGTATGGCGCGAGGAATACCCTGGTGGCGTGCGTGTTCGTGACGATGGTGCGGCTGTTGCTGGGGGTGACGCTGGGGGCGTTGGCAGGCTGGCGGCCCGGCGGTTGGCTGGACCGGTGCATCATGGGAATGGTCGAGATTATGGCCTCGCTGCCCATCTTGCTGACCGGCATGATCCTGATTTTCGCGCTGGACATTCGCCGGGGGTTGATCGCCTTCCTGATCGGCCTGTCAGTCGTTGGCTGGGGCGAGATCGCGCAGTATATCCGCGCCGAGTTTATTTCATTACGCAACCAGCCCTTTATCGAGGGCGCGCGCGTGATCGGCCTTACCGAAGGGGGGATTGCACGGCGGCACATCTTTCCCAACGTGCTCCCGCAGCTTGTCGTGCTGACCCTGCTGGAGATGGGCGCGGTGCTGATGCTGTTGGGCGAGTTGGGTTTTGTGGGGGTGTTTATCGGCGGTGGGTTCCGCACGGCGTCATTTGACGCCGAAGTCGTCGTCGCTGATATTCCTGAATGGGGGGCGGTGCTGGCGGGGGCGCGGGCCTATATTCGCAGCGCGCCCTGGATGGTGCTCTACCCGGCGATGGCCTTTTTCCTGTCTGTGCTGGGGGCCAACCTGCTGGGCGAGGGGCTGCGCCGGATTATCCGCGACGCGGGCGTGAACACCGCCGCGCTGGTGAGCAAGCGGCTGATCCTGGTCGTGGCGGTGGTCAGCGTGGCGACGTGGTATATCGTCAACCAGATCGGGCCGGGGGTGTCTTACGCCAAGCTCGCCAGCCAGTTCGACGCAGAGAACGCGCTGCAACACGCGCAAACTATCGTCGAATTGCAACAAGACGACGCCGGATTTGGCACAGAGGGAGCGCGGAGTGCCGCCGAATATATTGCGCGGCAATTCGAAGCGTATGGCGTGTTGCCCGCCGCGGCGAACAACAGCTATTTGCAGCCGGTAACGCATCAGGTGGCGCGGCGGTTGAGCGTTCCTGAGCTGTCGGCGGCCCCGATCCAGGGGGGCGAGTGGGTCTCGCTGACCCACGGCGTGGATTTTGGCGAGCAGGTCTACAACCACGGCGGTTCCGGGGTGGCCGATGCCCCGGCGACGTTTATCGCTTTTGGACAGGGCGCGCTGTCTCATGCCAGCTATCGCGGCCTTGACCTGCGGGGACGGGTGGCCGTGGTGTTGGGAGACAATCGCCCGGACGGCTTTGATACCGAGGCGTTGATCCGGGGGGCGCAGGCGGTGGTGGTGATTACCGAGCAGGCGGCCCCGCACGTGGATTGGGCTGATCCCAAGGGGTTCTACATGGAGCAACCCACCCTGCCCATCCTGCACGTGCGCCCAGAGGCGGCGGAGCGGCTGCTGCAGGCGGGCGGCCACACCCTGGCCGATTTGCAGGCGTTGGCGGATCGTCTATCCGACGATCCGGCGGATCAGCTGGCCGCTGATCCGGCGGATGATCTATCCGATGACCCGGCGGCAGAGGGGGCCGGGCAAGCCTGGCGCTCGTTGGACCTGGACATACGCATTCGGGGGCGCGTAGAATTGAGCGCGCCGGAAACCATGACCGGCTATAACGTGCTGGGCGTGCTGCCGGGCAACGACGCGGGCATGGCCGAGAAAACCCTGATGCTCTCCACTCACTATGACCTGCCAGAACCAGACCCGCAGCAGCCTTTTCTGGCGGCCAGCGATGGCCCCGGCGGTGTGGGAATTATGCTCGAGATGGCGCGGCTGTGGCAGCACGAGGTATTCAAGCCGCGCCGGACGGTGCTGTTCGCCGTCTGGGCCGGGGGATATCATAGCGTGTCGGGCGCGGCCACGTATCTGCGCGACTATACGCCCTACCAGATCTTGACCCGCGAGGCAGTGGTGCATCTGGGCGGCGCGAGCGCGCCGGGCGCGGGCGACCCTACCCTGTTGGTGAGCCAGAAGGACAGCCTTATGCAAGACCTGCTGGAACGTAGCGGGCAGGTCGTGGGCATCCCTGTAAAGGCGATGGACTATCAGCCCCATGCCTATTGTTGGGAACTGGGGGAGGGGGCGGTGGCTATCGGCTGGGAGGCCGCGCCAGACCCGTACACCGGCGCGGACACGCCGGAGCGTCTGCGGAAGGAGCACATGCAGCAGCTTGGCGAGTTGATCAATCTGGCGTTCATCACGGCCAGCAGGCAATACTACTACTGATGCGGAGGCGCAAGTTGAGTGAGCAGCGCGATCCCGCCCGCTGGAACAGGCGGCTCGCGGTGATGGTAATAGTCCTGAGTGTGGTGGTGCTGCTTACCGGCGGGGCCACGGCTTACCTGTGGTGGCAGCGCCCCACAGCAGAGGCGGCGGGGCCAGGCGGACAGGTGGCGCTGGTCGCTGGTGATCTGCAGGATAACCTGGATTTGTGGCTGGCCGACCCGGCGGGGAACAATCGCCGACGCCTCACCAATACGCCAGAGAACGAGGTATATCCGACCTGGTCGCCAGACGGCAGCAAACTGGCCTTTGTGCGGCTGGTTGGACTCGATCAATCTGGCCCCCAGCGGGAGTGGGGGGAGAACGAGGGGCTGTACTGGCTGCGCTTTGAGGGGGAAAAGCCAGTGGAAGAGCAATTGTTGCTGGCCTCCGAAGGGGGCATCGGCGTGCCCAGTTGGTCGCCCGATGGCAGGCACCTGCTGGTCGTTGCGCCCGTGGACCCTGCCGATTCCGAGGCGCTCGAGTCGCGGGTTACGCTGATAGATGTCGCCACCAAACAGCGTCAGTCCAAGACCTTGCCTTTTGGGGTGGGGAATGTGCAGCCCAGTTGGTCGCCGCACGACGGGGCGGTGGCCGTGGTTGGGCTGGGCAAGGACGAGGGAGCCGAGCGGCCAGTTTCCAGGTTGCACCTCTTGAGGCTAAACCAGACCCAGGTCGTTGCCGAACAGGTGGACGCCGCCGCCTTTTCTCCCACGGAACCCCTGCTGGCTAGCCTGGAGGAGCAGGGGGAACGGTTGCGGCTGCGCCAGCCCGACGGCACCGAAGTGGCTACTCTGCTGGATGGCGATCATATCCTATCGTTTGCCTGGTCGCCCGATGGGGCCACGCTGGCGATTGCCCGGATGACTGCCGAGCAGTTTGTCGAACTGGTGCTGTATCGGCTGGCGGATGATAGCGCGACGGTAATCCCGTTGGGGGAGCAGCATTTCCCGAATTATATGGCGTGGTCGCCCGATGGCCGCTACCTGTCGTATACCTATCCTGATTTCTCCCAGAGTGACAGCGAGATAGCGCTCGCTTTCGTCATTGGGATCATAGACGTGCGCGCCGGGACGGTGATGCCCTTTGCTACCCACGAATCCGTCGAGTTGATGGCCTCCTGGCGGCCAGCGGCCACCGAGCCGGTGGGCACCGAGCCGGTGGGCACCGAGTCGGTGAGCGCCGACTCGGCGAGTATCGAATGAGAAAGCCAATCCGCGTATGAAACTCGTGCATAAACTGGCAGGTTTGCGCCGGGGCGTATTGATTGCCCTGGTGCTGGCCCTGATTGTAACAGAGGCGGGGCTGCTGGGCGTGGCCTGGCAGATTACCTCTGGCTCCCTCTCCCCGCGGGAGGCCCTCACCCCCGGCCAAAGCCGCTCCCTCGCTCAGGGGGAGACCCTCACCCCCGGCCAAGGTCGCTCTCAGGGGGAGAGGGAGGAGCCTACAGCGACGCCTGTTTCAACGCCCGACGTGCAGCCCGTCGTCCGGCAGCCGGTCTCGCTG
>JAAYXX010000109.1 GCA_012515695.1 Chloroflexota bacterium | reverse complement strand
CCGCCCTTGAAGCCCCTTGGGTGAGGGTCTGGTTCCCTCGCCCACTGGGAGAGGGAGAGGGTGAGGGTGATCGACAATCAATAGTGCCATTGGCCAAAATGGCGGCGTTTCTATTTGGACCGCCGGCATCCTTGCCGGCTCCAGGTGAATGCACCAGGAATGTCGCCAGGGATACCGGCGGTCCGTGTTGGGTATCACTCCGGCTCAAAGGGCTTGGAGAGGGCGGCGGGCGGTGTACCACGCAACAGGCCCGTTACCCGATGACGCAGCGGCGTCGGCAGGTAGAACGCCAGTCGCTCGGTGAAATCGCCGCTGACCAAAACCAGCGCCACGATCATCAACGCGAACGGGGCCGCCTGGAACACCTGGGTGGGCACGTTCGGATAGACCGGCTGGAGGATGCTGCCCAACGACTTGAGCAGGCCGAACAGGTACGCCCCCAGGGCCACCCGCCACGGGTTCCATCCGCCAAAGATCACGATAGCCAGCGCAATCCAGCCCTCGCCTGACGTATGGTTGTGGCTCCAGCCTAACCGTACGCTCAGGGAAAAAGTGGCCCCGGCCAGCCCCACCAGCGCCCCGCCCAGGATGGTATACAGGTAGCGGGTGCGGGTTACGTTGATGCCCCGCGCAAAGGCGGCGGCGGGCCGCTCGCCCACGCTGCGGAGCCGTAGCCCTGGTTGCGTCTTGAAAATCCACAGCCACGAAACAATGATGACCAGATAGCTGAGATAGACCAGCGCGTTGTGGTTGAACAGGATCGGGCCGATGATGGGAATATCCACCAGGCCAGGGATGGGCATATGCGGAACGCTGGGACCGGGCACGCGCACGTAGGGCTTGCCCAGAAAGGAACTCAGGTCTGCGCCGAGCAGCGTCAGCACGAACCCGATGGCGACGGGGTCTTGCTTTAGCGCCAGGCTGCCGTAAGCCACGATAAAAGCCACCAGCGCCCCCACGAGCATGGCCGCCCCAATGCCTAGGAGCAGGCTGCCCGATACCAGCGCCACGGCAAAGCCAGCCATCGCAGACAGCAGAATGCTGCCATCCAGCGACAGGTTGACCACTCCGGACTTTTCTGTCAGCGTCTCGCCGATGGCGGCAAACACCAGGGGCGCAGACGCGGCCATAACCGAACTAAGGGTCTGGATAACCAACGAATCAGGCATGAGCTTTCCCCTTTTCGGCGTCGGGCTGCTCATTCTCCAACGGGCGCTCTGCCCGCCTGCGAGCAGCTCGTTCGCGAAAGCCCCGCACGAGCAGGAAAAACAGCACAACGCTAGACTGCAACACGCCGCCCAGGGCGGAATCTAGTTGCATTCGTAGTTCCAGGCGAGGGCTGCCCACCTGAATGAGCGAGAAGAACAGCACCACCAGGGGCACCCACTGGGCGCGCAGGCCCGACAGCAGCACCACCAACTGGGAGAGGTAGCCAATACCCCCCGAAATCTGGGGGATCAGCCGGTGATAGACGTCAGTGGTTTGCAGCGACCCGGCCAGCCCTGCAAACGCGCCACACGCGGCAAACGCCAGCAGCATGTTTCGCGAGGTGTTGATGCCCAGCCGATTCGCCGCCTGCGCGTTGAGGCCGATGGCCTTGAGCCGTAGTCCCCAAGACGTGTCTCGCAGGAGGATATAGACAATGATGATAGCCGCTACTGCCAGGAGGAACGCCACGAGGCTAAAGCGCGTGTTCCCCATAATGGGCATCCACGAACTGGTGGGGAAAGGGTCTGTGCCGCTCATGGTGGCCCCGTCGGGGGGCTTCCAGGGACCAAAGATCAAATAGTTGGTCAGCGCCATAGCGACAAAGTTCAGCCCCAGCCCGGCGAAAATCTCGTTGACCCGCCCATAGGTTCGCAGGGTGCCGATGAGCAGGCCCCACACGGCCCCGCCTGCCATGCCAGCCAGGACGGAGAGGGGCAAGATGACATACGCGGGAGCGGGGAAGGAAAGGATCAGCCAGGTGGTGCTCAACGCCCCGGCGATCATCTGGCCTTCTACGCCGATGTTCCACAACCCGGCGGCAAAGGTGATCAACATGCCCGCCGAGCAGAGCAGCAGGGGCACCACGGCCAGGGCCACGTCGGCCAGCTTGCGCGGTGTGCCCAGCGCGCCGGTAACAATGTTGCCGTAAGCCTCCAGGGGGTCCGCCCCGGCCAGCAGCAGGATAATCGTGCTGGAAACCAGGGTCAGCAGGACGGGGATCAGTGTGGGAGCCAGTTTATTATACAGCGCACGCGCTTTCATACGCCCTTACCCCCGATCAGATAGCCCAGCTCCTCGCAGGTAATCGTGCGCGCAGGCAGCGGAGCGGAGACCTGGCCCGCCACGAAAACCAGCAGGCGGTCGCTATTTTCCACCAACTCGTTCAGGTCGGTGGAGGTAAACAAGATGGCCGTACCCTCGCGGCGGCGCTCGGCCAGCCGGTTCCAGACCCATCGACTAGATTCGATATCCAGGCCGCGTGTGGGGTGCTCTAGAATCAGCAGGCGCAGATTGCGCGGCAAGAGCGCCAGCAACGTGCGCTGCTGGTTGCCGCCGGATAGCTCTTGCACCAGCGTTTCAGGGCGGCCCACGATGTTGTACTCCTGGATCATGTCCCTGGTCTGCTCATCTACCTGCGGCCAGCGCATGAAAAAGCCGTGTCCGTCCCTGGTGAGGGCGACATGCTCCCTGATCTGCAAGCCGGGGACCATGCCCTCTTCCAGCCGGGCGGCGGGCACAAAGGCCACGCCCCTATCGAGAAAGTGGCAATAGGGCTGATGGGTCATATCTTGCCCGTCGATAACAAGGCGGCCCGTGGCGAGGCGTTGAATGCCTGCGCAGGCTTGCATGAACAGGCGCTGGCCGCTCCCCTCCAGCCCGGCCAATCCGATCACCTCGCCGCGTCGCACGGCCAGAGAGACCTGGGCCAGCGTGAGGCGATAGGTGTGGACAGAAGCCTGCTGCAATTCCAGCGCTACATCGCCCAGTTCCAGGCTGGGGCGGGTGGCGCTGGTCAGGCATTGGCCGAACATCAATTGCACAAGCCGGTCTGTGTCCAGGGGGGCGGACATTGCGCCCACCACGCGCCCCTGGCGCAACACCGTCACCTGGGCGCAAAGCTGCTCGACCTCTTCCAGCTTGTGCGAGACAAAAATGACCGACAGGCCCTCGACGGCCAGCTTGTGCAGGGTTTCAAAGAGCAGCGCCTTTTGGGGCGCGGAAATGCCGGTAGTAGGTTCATCCAGGATGAGCACGCGCACGCCCTGAGCGATCAGGCGCGCGATCTCTAATTGTTGCCGCTCTCCCACGGTCAGGCTGCTACACAGCGCGTCGGGGGCCAGGTCAAAGCCAAAGCGTTGGCACTGGCGGCGCAACTCTTTGCGAGCGGCGGCGCGTTTTTGGGCGAGGCCGCCCCCGCTGCCCAGTATGAAATTATCCAGCACGGTGAGAGCGGGGATATCCAGGGGGTCCTGGTGCAACATGCCGATGCCTGCGCGGATGGCTTCGGCGGGGGAGCCAAAGCGCACCGGCTGGCCGTCCAGGAGTATATGGCCCGAGTCGGCCAGTTGGTAGCCGGAGAGTACCTTCATCAGCGTGGTTTTGCCAGCGCCGTTTTCCCCCAGCAGGCCGTGAATAGAGCCGCTTTCGATGACCAGCGACACGTCATCGTTTGCGCGAACGGCTCCGAATTGCTTTTTGATATGGGTTAGTTCGATCTTCATCACGTTCGCCTTATCCAGACAACAGGGACAGGGTAGATGGTTTGATACGTTGCGCAGGGGCACAGCGCGAACCCGTGCCATGCCCCTGCGCAAAGAGAGCGCATGCCCTCTTTAGATACGTTCAAGCGCGAGACCGTGTTACTGGCTGGCGCCTTCCATCCCTTGCAAGAGCTGGGGCAGGTACCAGATTTGCTCATCGGTGGCCTGCTCGCCCTCGGCGACATAGAGCGTGCCGTCTTGCAGGTAGATCGGGCCTTCGAACAGCTTGGACTTGCCAGAGGCCAGCCGCTCGATATAGTCTTCCAGGTTCTTCTGGTCTTCTTCGCTCAGGCCAGGGCCAAGAGCAAAGCCCACGGGCGACTTGTCGTGGTCGTTGATGTCTTTCCAATAGGGATCAGTCCAGACCCAATCCTGCTTGAACTTGCCATCCTGAACGGCCTTGATGTATTCGACGTAGGTCGGGCCCCAGTTAAAGTAGGGAGTGCCCAGGCAGACTTCTGGCTTGATCTCGCAAGCGCCCTCATAGTCGTAGGGGATGGCCCAGACTTTTTCGCCCTTGTCGTACCGCTGTCCGGCGACGACGATGGCCTCGGTGGTGTCGATGCCCGACATCAGCACGTCCACGCCCGAATTGAACAAGTCATTCGACACAACGGTCGGGTCCAGGGTAACGCCGGGGATGTTGAACCAGAAGCCGATCCAGTTGACGACGAACCGCAGGTCATCGGGGTTGCCGCCACGGTAGGTTTCGTAGCATTCGCGGCAGCCAAGGTAAGCGGCGGAGGCGAGGCGGCGGGTTTCGTCGTTGATCAGGGGGCCGAGGTAGCCAATCTGGCCCGTCTCGGTCTTGAGGGCAGCGGCGCAACCGGCGACAGCCTTCATAAACTCCATCTTGGACATATAGTTGGCGACGTTCGAGGGGGCTTTGCCCGTGCGCGCATGGTCGCCCGAGATATGCACAAAGGGGATGTCGGGGTACTTGGCGGCGACAACGTCCGTATCGGCGGCAAAGTCATCCGACGTGGTAAAGATCATCTGAGCGCCCTGGGAAACCATGTCTTCCACAACCTGCTCAAGGGTCGTGCCCTGGCGGTCTGAGGAGTTGAGCTTGTCCAGGTAGATCATCCTGGCGCCTGGGATTTTCTCCTCGGCGTACTTGGCACCCTGATAGTTGGCTTCGCTCCAGCCGTGATCGTTGTACGGGCCTACCAGGATCACGCCAAAGACAAATTCCTCGTTGGAAGCGGATTTCCCGCAAGCTCCGAGCACGGTGGACAGCACAACCAAGATAGCAACTGCGATCCAAGCCTTCCTTCTGGCGAACATTGAGATGGGCCTCCTTCGATATGTAGGTTCTGTGGCTGAACGAAATGGAGCAATGGGTGTGTCAATGCTGTTGCTTCGATTCTACTCCTCCTGGCCGTGGTGAGAGAATAACGCCGTGGGCCGCGCTTGGTCCAACAAAAAAACGGCGATCATGCACAAAGCATCTTCGCCGTGGGCCGCCTTATTCTAGCACACAATGAGCGGGCCGTCTAACTGCAATGTTGGGCATTGGCATAGGCAGTTGATGAGTTTTAATAAAGT
>JAAYXX010000108.1 GCA_012515695.1 Chloroflexota bacterium | reverse complement strand
GACGGTTCCGGCAGATGAACTATAATAGAATCAGAGGGCAAAGTCGGCTTTGTCGCGCAGCGCGACAGGCCACTGTGCCCGGTTCATGCTCAGGGGGGTAGCAGCTCGGGTATTCGGCAGGCGCTATGGGCCATTGATACGAATGTCCCGGCGGGCGAGAGGGCCTGCGCAGCATGGCATTGGTTATGGAATCCTCTTTTCCATCTCCGTCAAGGTCGCTGTCAGCGAAGCTTGACATCCTGGCCCGGGGCCACGGGCTTGTCGCTTGTGGCTGGCTTTGGAGCCGCTTTCTGTCTCTCCCCTTGTGGTTGTCTTGATGACATCCTCTGTCCTGGCGTTTGCGCGACGATGATCCTTGCCTTGTGGGGTGCGCCCCCAGTGTGACCCCGGAATGGCAAGGGCGAGCGACCTGGCAATGGGGCCAGGGCTGTCTGATGTCTGGAAGGTGGCAGCCGCGCCCAGAGCATGCACATCAGGCCCAATGGCGTTCGTTGTAGTTCGAAGGAGGTTACTGGCAATGTATGCAGTGGGAAGTAAGGTAGTGCATCCGTGTCATGGCGCTGGGACGATTGTTCGCATTTCGGAGAAGCAGATCGGCGACATCAGCCACACGTACTATATTATTGATACGGTGTCGCTGGCCCGCTCGATGCGCGTGATGGTTCCTGTGAAACGTGCGGATAGTGTCGGGCTGCGTGCCGTCCAGAAGGCGTCTATGCTACGCGAGTTGCTCCAAACATGCAGCGAACCTCCTGCGGATGACGAAATCGAACGGGACTTTCGTGTGCGCAAGGATGCCCTGGGCGAGCGCCTCAAGTCCGGCTGCCTGGAGGATGTCATCTATGCTGTGCGATCCCTGCATTATATGACGACTCAGCGCCGTCTGGGGCTGACGGATAGCCGCATGTTGGAGGACGGAAAGCAAATGCTGGCCAGCGAGCTGGCTGTGGCCTCGGGTATCAGTATGGAGGACGCCATGCTCGAGGTACAGGCGTATCTGGGCCAGATGACGTCAGAAGAGGAAAGTAACTGAGCCATTATTAACGCTGATTTTGCCTGTTGATGGACATTCTGCTATGGTTATACGGGGAAGATCAGCGAGTGCATACGACCGACTCGCCATCTCCCTGATGTTACCAGGAGATCATTGCAGAGAGGCACTATGGCACATCTTGTTTGCAGTCGTTGCGCGCAAACCTTTCCACTGGAATACCAGCACTGGCGTTGCACCTGCGGCTCTATGTTGGACGTTGTTTTCACGCCTGCCTTTGACCCGGCAGCAGTGAGCGGGCGCAAGCCTACGTTATGGCGCTACAGGGAGGCGCTGCCCGTCGCCGATGACGCGAGCATCGTTTCCTTTGATGAGGGGCTGACGCCCCTGGTGCCGGTGGATTTCGGCGGGGTTTCTGTATTGGTGAAGCAGGACCAGCTTTTCTCCACAGGCTCCTATAAGGACAGAGGCGCGACGGTGCTGGTCAGCCACCTCAAGGCGCTGGGAGTGCAGCGCATTGTAGAAGACTCGTCGGGGAACGCGGGCTGCGCCATCGCCGCTTACTGTGCGCGGGCGGGTATTGCGTGTACGATCTATGTCCCGGCGGACACGTCTCCCGCCAAGTTGTCACAGCTTCGCGAGTATGGGGCGACCCTGGCCAAGGTTCCTGGCAGTCGGGACGACACGGCGCGGGCTGTGTTGCGGGCGGCGGAGGACACGTATTACGCCAGCCACTCGTGGAACCCCTTTTTCTTCCAGGGCACCAAGACGATAGCCTACGAAGTGTGCGAGCAGTTGGGCTGGCGCGCACCGGATAGCATGGTGTTGCCGGTGGGCAACGGGACGTTGCTGCTGGGGGCGTATATCGGCTTTAGCGAGCTGCTTCAGGCGGGCGTCATCTCGCGGCTGCCCAAGCTGATCGGCGTTCAAGCGGCAGCCTGCGCGCCATTGTATACAGCTTTTCAAGAGCGCCGTGAGGCGCACAGCCCGGTTATGCCGGGGCATACCGCAGCCGAGGGTATTGCCATCACCGACCCTATTCGCGGGCGGCAGATCCTGCAGGCGGTGCGCGACACTGGCGGGTGTTTTGTGGCAGTGACAGAACCCGAGATCACCGCTTCTCTGACGAACATGGGCAGGCAGGGGTTCTATATTGAACCCACTTCGGCAGCGACTACGGCAGGGGTGAGCAAGTACCTGGCGTCTCTGGCCGAGCAGGAGCTTGTCGTGTCGGTGTTTACCGGGCACGGACTCAAGACCACGGGGAGCATGAGGCTGTAGGCGCGGCTGGACGTGCCGGTCATTTGCCACCAATGTCGCGCTTTGCTGACGAAAGCGTGTTTTGACATTCTCCCCGTTCCGTGGTATCATAGCCTTCGGTTCGGAGGCGTGGTGTAGTGGCCTAACATGCAGCCCTGTCAAGGCTGAGATCGCGGGTTCGAATCCCGTCGCTTCCGCCAGATGCCAAGAGACCGTGGTTTTGAGCCACGGTCTCTTTTTTTTTCTGCGTTACGCGCAAGTGGCGAGCCTATGACCAAAGGCCGCTCTGTCGACCTGCTACCTCGCGGCTTTGGCGGCGACGGTGTCGATCAGCGAGCGGAACGACTTGATAAAGGCGTCCACGCCGTCGGCCTGCAATTTGGCGGTAATCTGCTCCAGGTCAATGCCCAGGCTGGCGATCTTCTGGAGCTGTTCCGCGGCCTCGTCCATCCCCGCTTCGAGTGTTGGCGCTACGCAACCATGATCCATAAAGGCCAGCAGCGTTTCCATCGGCACGGTGTTGACCGTCTGCGGCCCGATGAGCTGCTCGACATAAATGACATCGCGGTAGGCGGGGTTCTTGGCGCTGGTGCTGGCCCACAGGGGGCGCTGCACGCGCGCGCCGCGTTCGGCAAGCCGCTGCCAGCGTTCGGAGCCGAATAGCCGCTGGTAGAGGGCATAGGCGCATCTGGCGTTGGCGATAGCTGCGACGCCCTGAAGCTCCTGGTGGCCGAGCTTTTCCAGTTCCTTATCTACGGCAGTATCCACCCGGCTGACAAAGAACGAGGCCACCGAGGCCATCATGCTGATGTCTTGCCCTCGATTGACGCGCTGTTCCAGGCCAGCGATGTAGGCATTGGCGATAGGCTCGTACTGCGACAGCGAAAAGATCAGGGTCACGTTGACGTTGATCCCCTCGCTGATGAGCGCCTCGATGGCCGGGACGCCCGCCGGGGTGGCCGGAACCTTGATAAAGATGTTCGGGCGGTTCACCAGCGCATGCAGATGCCGGGCCTCGGCCAGAGTGCCCTGGGTGTCGTTGGCCAGCAGGGGGCTGACTTCCAGGCTGACATAGCCGTCCAGGCCCTGCGTGGCGTCGTACACCGGGCGCAGCAGGTCTGCGGCGTTGCGAATGTCCTCTACGGCCAAAGCCTCATAGATGGCTTCAGGGGATTTGCCCTCCGCCGCCAGCTTGGCCAAATCCTCGTCATAGTCGCCGCTCTTGGAGATGGCCTTGTCGAAAATGCTGGGGTTGGATGTCATCCCGCGCAAGCCCTGGTCAATGAGGGCCTGCAATTGGCCAGATTCCATCAAGGAACGCTGGATAAAGTCTAGCCAGATTGCCTGACCCATATTGGCAAGGTCGTGAAGTTTGGTCATGATGAATGCCTCCGTAAGAACCCCGCTTGGGGCTGAAATGCTACGATTGTTCTATGATACCTGTTCCTGGCGATTCTTAGCAAATGGGCCTGTCCAGGGGGAGCGGCTTGCGTGGCCGGGGTTAGCCCCAGAGGTCCATTCCACGGTAGGCGGCCCCCATCAGCCCCACTTTGGGGTTGGTGATAATGTGAATGGGCATATCTCTCATCAGGTGTTCAAGCCTGCCTTTGCTCCGGAACGCATCCAAAAAGCGCGGCTGCTCGAAGGAGTGCAGAATCCGCAGGGGAATGCCGCCGCCCAGGTAGACGCCGCCCGTTGCCAACACCTTGAGGGCCAGGTTGCCCGCTTCAGCGCCCAGGATCGAGACGAACGTATCGAGCGTAGCGACGCACAGCGCGCTCTCGGCGGGCCGGGTGAGGGCTGTGTTGACAATGATCGGCGTGGGGTCGTCTGCGGCGGCCAACTGGTCGCGCAGCCAGTCGGGTTCGTCCAGGCGCCCGCTCTCCCGCAGGTACGCATAGATATTCGGGATGCCTTTGCCAGAGCAGACCCGTTCGACGCTCACGTGCCCGAATTGGTCCATCAGGTACTTGAGCAGGCCGATCTCCACGGGGCGACTGGGGGCGAAATCGGCGTGCCCTCCCTCGGAGGGGTAGGCCCTGTAGTGCGTGCCGTCCCATCCCAAAAACGCCTCGCCCAGGCCGGTCCCCGGCGCAATGATAGCTATCGTGCCGTGGGGAACCGGGACGCCTGTGTTGATCGTATGGCGGTCCTCGTCCTTCAGATAGGGGACGGCTGAGGCGATGGCTTCCAGGTCGTTGATGAGCCTGACCGCTTGCAGCCCCAACACCTGCTGCAACTGGCTTTCCTGCATCAGCCAGGGGAGGTTTGTGCCCTGGGCCTGGCCGTTTACCACAGCTCCTGCTACCCCAAAGATAGCCTGATCTATCTGGAGGCCGGTTTGCTCCAGAAAGTGGAGTACCATTGTCTCCAGGCTGGGGTATTCGGCGCTGGCGAACGTGGCCTCCACCAGCGGTTGGCGCGGCCCTCGCTCAAAGGCATAGATGGCGACGTCCGTCTTGGTGCCGCCCACATCACCTGCAAGTAGCATGGATCGCTTGCCTTTCTCGTATATTATCGAGGGGGACGAGTTCTACAGCCTCTACCCTCGCCAGTCTGTCATCCTGTCGGGTGCTGGGGTAGGCGCGTCGCTGCCAACTGGCTGAGAGCGGCGCCGCGTCGCCCAGGCGCTCGAACTCTGCCAGAATGATATACGTCTCGGGCGTTGTATGCAAGCGCGACCAAGAGGGGCTATTGGGCTATGGGGCAGTGATGTCCAGAAATGCGATGACATATTCGTCGTTGTAGACGGGCAGCCCGTTGGCCTGGGTGGCAGGGTAGCGCGTGCCGGTCTCGCGGTTATAAGCGCCCACCGTCACCATGTAGCGCCCGGTGGGGAGGTCGCTGGTTGCTATCTCGCGTTCATCGTGGACGGTGGAGGCGGGAGTCCACGCGGACAGGGGCCACAACTCACCCAGGCTGTCGCCGTCACAACCGGTGATATACTGTCCCTGGTCGGTGAGCAGGTGCACGAAAATGGTGTCGCCCAGGGCCATGAGGTCGGTGGCGCGCCATGTCAGGCGCACGCGGATAGGGGTAGGCGCGCCCGGCCCCTGGATGATCTCTGCGTCGGCCAGTTGCAGCCGCCCCCCAAAGCTAGCCAGCACGCGTGATGGGACGCTCTGGGAGAGCGAGCCGACATGCCGCAGGCGCAGCGAGCCATCGGGCAGATAGTCGGTGATATATACGGCGTCGGCCCAGTCGAGCGCGGCATATAACGGGTCGCCTTGCGTATCTTCGCCGCGCATGTCTACCTGGTAGGGCCACGCCTCGCGATCATCTGCGCCGGTGGCAAAATGGGCGATGGAGCGGGTGTTGGCGTGCTGCCCGGTTGCGGCCAGCGCATAGTCTGACATATCCTGGACGACTGGGGCCAGGGTCAGGCCCCAGAACCCCAGCGGATAGGGCCGGGAGCGTAGCTCGATCCGGTCAGGGAAATTGACCCAGAGAGTATGGCGCTCTGGGTCCAGCGACATGGCCGAGACCGCATGCGCCAGATGGCGGGTTCCCACCTGATAGAGCCGCTCAAAGCTGCGCCATTGAACCAGGGAAACGCCCATCAGTACCACCAGGACCAGCGCGCCCAGCAGTTGCCGAGAGGGTTTGCGCCTGGCCTCTAACAAGGAAGCGGCGCAACCGCCCCATAGCGCGGCGATGCCCAACAGGGCCGGGTAGGCCAGTCTTGAGCCAACCTGCACGTATTCCCAGGAGAGGCCCATCCAGACGGGCAGTATGCCCGCCGCAATCCACAGGCCGGAGAACAGGGCGACGCGGCCTTGCCTGGCTCTTTGCAACGCCAACGCGAGCAGCACACCCAGACCCAGATACAGGCCGATCTGCACGCCCAGCGGCCAGCTTGTGCCCGCGCTGGCGATTCCCGCCGCCAACGGGAAGGCGAGCGCCTGTAGCAGATAGCCGAGCACGATGGGCTGGAACCGCACGCCGGTGATGCCGTCGGCGCGTGGAACCTGGAGCCACACCAGGGCGAAAGCCAGGGCTAGCGCCAGGTGGAGCAGGGGCCACAAGGCCAGTCGGCGTTGGGCGCCTGCCTGTCGGCGGGTCCAGGCCAGCCAGGGAAAGACGAACGCAAAGGGGAGCACGCTTTCCTGGAAGAACAGCCCGGCCACATAGGTTGCCAGCGATAGGGCCAGCAGCCACCGCCGCCCGCTCTGGGCGAAATGCGCGGCGGTAAGGGCGGACAGAAGAACGAACATCGTCGCCAGGGGTTGCTGCGGGGCCTGCCAGGCCACCGCCTGATAGGCGAACGGATGGACAGCCAGCAGAAGCGCCGTCAGGCGTGCCTGCCATTCGCGGAACCCCATCATCTGAAGCAGAGGCACGGTGATGAGCAGGACCGCCGTGTGGGCGCCGATCTGGATGAGATGGGCCAGTGCAACGTTGACCACGCCGTCGGGCGAGACCAGTTGCTGGTTCAGCCAGATAGCCAGGGGGCGGTAGAACTGGTAGGTGGAGAGCGAGGTCAAAAGCTCCCAGAAGGAGCGGCCAGCGCCCTGTTGATACCAGAGTGGGTCATCCCAGATCAGGCCAAACTGCACGGATGGGGCGTACCATAGGAGAACCAGGCCCGCCAGCAAAAAAGAGAACCATTGCCGGGCGATGGCCTGACCAATGGCTGTCAGCGCGGGAAAGGCTGGCAGTATGGGCCGCCCTAGTCTGGTAGGGAAGTTGCGATAGGTGTTCACTGGATGACTAGAACCTGCGAGATCGGACATGGATGGCCGCCTGGATGATCCAAGTATACTCAATCAGTACTTGCAGTCAACGCCAAGACGTGTCGGCGGCCTCTTTTGTTCCCCGGTTTCTGCGGGAACAAAAGAACAGCAGCAGAGTCCGGCTCTGCTGCTGTTGTGGTTCGCTATGTTTGTGGCCGTATCGCAGGCGCGCATGCGGTTAGCAGCCGCGCACCATCACGGCTCGCCTAGTACCGGGTTCGCTGCTGGACATAGTCGCGATAGAACTCGCCAAAGACGGTCAGTTGATCGGGCTGGTCCCAGTGGTAGAGCGCGCCGTTAAAGCCGCCCGGTGACTCGTCGTAGGAGGGAAAGTTCAGGCTGAACCACAGCCAACGCTGCACCAGCCGGCCCTCGTCGTCTGCATAGCCCAGCACAGGGTCGCGGGCGTCGAGCATATAGTCAAAGGTGCCCTGCATAAAGGCCAGCACATCCTGGTCGCCGTTGGGCATATAGCTTGAGGGCATCAGCGTCCCATACTCGGAGATGATGAGCGGCTTGTCTCGTTCGCCGCGCTCGACGAGCCATGTGCAGAACTCGGTGAGCAGTTGCTTGAAAATGTCGACATTCCAGTTGTCCGCGATATCGTAGAGGCGGCCCTTGGTCTCGGATAGGCCGTATGGAATGCCGCAGCCCCATCCCCCTGCCTCTTCACGGAGAATCTGCATGTGGATGTTCCAGACGTCAATGGGCATCTTTTCGCCGTAGG
The DNA here is from genome assembly GCA_012515695.1 of Chloroflexota bacterium. Classification (GTDB taxonomy): domain Bacteria; phylum Chloroflexota; class Anaerolineae; order UBA1429; family UBA1429; genus JAAYXX01. The sequence goes on along the minus strand of JAAYXX010000108.1, from coordinate 11,938 downwards.
TGGCCTTGTAGTAGTTCAGGCAGCGGTCGAGCCACTTGAGCCGGAGCGGGGAGGGCATCACCACCCCGCCGATGGCGATTTGGGCCTTCGGGTCGGCTTCCTTGAGCAGATAATACGCCTCGTGGTAAATGGTGGCATATTCCTCGGGAGTTAGCTGGCCCTGGCCGCGTGTCTCCGGCTCGTTGCCGATGATCCACAGGGAGCCGGGGTTACTCTGCGCGGCGGCGCGCAGGCTGGCCCGCTCTTTGTTGTCCAGCGGCCACAGGCCGGTTTGGGCTAACTGGGCGTACTCCATGTTGCCAGGTCGGGCCGGCTTCTCTCGGAACGTCCAGTCAGAGTACCAGCCGATTCCCATATTCTCAACGCCCGCATAGTCGGTGATGGACCCCGGAAAATCTGGCTCGCCCTCGAACACGGTCGCCACGTTGACGCCGAAACGCTGCGTGACGCTGTACACTGGGCCAATCCGCAAGGACCTGGCCGTGATTGGGAGATAGACGGCATAGGTCTGCTTGCCACCCTGGGCGGTTGCCGCAGCGGGAACGAGCATAGGCAACAAAAGCGCGATGATCAAGAACACGACTCGCTGCTTGGTAGTTGGCATCATTGGTACATCGAACCTCGCTTGATGATGTATGGTGCGATGATCGAAAATGGCGCAATCAATGCGTTAGTGAACGCGGCAGTTCTCGCCCGTCTGCCAATAGTCCGCGTTGGGGCCAAGCTTGACGCGCAGTTCCTCGGTGGCAGCGTCGAGGCGGGCGATGACATCATCGGGCAGCTCGACGGAAGCGGCGGCCACGTTCTCTTCCACCTGGGCGGGGGTGCGACTGCCCGCCAGCACGCAGGCGACGCCAGGGCGGGCGGCCACCCAGGCCATAGCGACGTGGGCCATTGGCAGCCCCAACTCTTCTGCGACACCGCGAATGGCGGCGATGGCCTCAAAGACCTCTTTTTCCGCGCCTGGCTCTTCGTGGCGCGTGCCGGAACGCGAACTGGCAAAGTGTCGGGTTCTGCGGCGGAATTCGGGCACGTCATCAATGGTGGCATACTTGCCGACCAGTAGCCCCTGCATCAGCGCCATGTAAACGATGACGCTGACATTGTTCTCTCTGCACATGGGCAAGATGCCGGTCTCGATGGCTCGCGACAGCAGGTTGTAGCACAACTGGTTGCTGGCGATGGGGGTGCCGGTCTGGAACACCTCGCCCATCTGGCGCACGCCGTGGTTGCTGATGCCGATGGCCCGAATCTTGCCCTCGGCTTGCAGGTCTTGCAGCGTGGCAAAGGCGTCCTCAACGGAATGGTCCGTGATGGGCCAATGCACTTGATACAGGTCAATGTAATCCGTTTGCAGCCGCCGGAGGCTGGCTTCACAATGCGCCCGCAGCGTGGCCGGGTCGGTGTTGTTCGGCGAGATTTTGGTAGCGATCAGCGCCCGGTCGCGGCGGTCTGCCAGGGCTATCCCGACCACCTCTTCGCTGTGTCCCTCGTTATATCCCTCGGCGGTGTCGAACAGGTTGATGCCCAGATCGAGCGCCGCGTGAATGGTCGCGATGGACTGGCTCAACTCCTGGTCGCCCCAGCCCCAGCCGCCGCCCAGGGGCCAACACCCCAACCCCAAGACGCTGACCTGCAAACCGGACTGTCCGAGATTTCGTTTCTCCATTGCCCGCTCCTTTACTCGTTGATCTGGCAAATAACTCGATGTGGCGGAGGTATGAATAGCGGCCTCGGAAGCTCAAGATATGGTCCTGTCGGCCCCGCCGACGGAACTATAACATAGGACGACTCAATAGACAAAAGGTTACGCGATTCTTTGAGCGCGAGCCGTGGGGTTTGGAGCGGCACAGAGGGGCGGGCGTCCGCTCTGTGCCGAAGGGGCTATCGGATGGTGTAGCGGCCCGCGCCGCGCAGGCTGTCCGAGGTGATGACCTGGAGGTTGGAGCGGGCAGGCTTTTTCACGCGGGGCGGCTGGGGCCGGGTGTCGGCGGGTTGTATGGCGGCCCGTTGCGCCTGGGCGGTCTTGATCTGGGCATAGTGTTTGAGGATACGCAAGATGAACGCGCCTCCGGTGGACAGGAAGAGCAGCCAGCAGACGAGGATGCCGCGCCACGGCTGCGGAACCTGGTAGATTGCCAGCACCAGCAGCAGGGCCAGTGCGACAACCCCGATCAAAAACAGGGTTCGTGCCAGACTGTTGTTCATCATGCTTCCTCTCTATACACCGCCCTCATCGGGGATGCCCGACGGGGGCGTGGTATTCACCAGTTCGCCTCGTGGCTGGGCTGGCCCTCGGCGTGCGTGATCTCTGCGCGGCCCGTCGCCATATCCAGGGCGCGCCGGGCCTTGTCCCGGTTAAAGCCTCCGGTAGGTAACATCTTGCGGGTTAGCTGGTAAATCCAGTTGGAAGATGGCTCTTGGCCGTATTCGGCCATGTAGGTCTGTATCTTTTCAATGACCACCTGAGGGATATCGTCCAGGGGCCGCCCGCCGCCTCCGCCTCCGCCGTGCGACGTAAAGTTGGCCTGCCACGAATTGTTGCTGTGCGCCCCGGTGTCGGCTCGCACCGGCACACGCGGCTCGCGGGGAGGGTAGCGGGTGGCCCATTCGCGCAGCGTGTCCTCAGAGACCAACGCAGCTTGAAAGTGCCTGCTGGTGCTGCCGTTCACCGCGATGAAATCGCCGCTCCCGCGCAGGTTTTCCGCGCCGATGTCGCCGCGCCCCGCCGCGTTATAGGCGGCAGTGCGGTCTGTCACCCTGCCCACCAGGCGCACGGGGATATTTCGCAGGGTCATGGAACCGATCTCGCTGGCGAGCAATTGCTGGGCGCCCAGGATGAGGTGAATGCCCGCATGCCGCCCCGCTTGCGCCAGGCGCGCCAGATGCTCGCGAATGCGCGGGCGCTGCATGATGAGGTCGGGCACTTCGTCCACGAATACAAAGGTCAACTCGCCGCCGCGCCGCCCGATGGACGAGGCCAGCGCGTCTAGCCCCAGTTCGCAATCGTCCGGCGACGAGAACAAGCCGCCCCTCCAGATTAGCGGGTGGCCGGAGAGCGGCTCAAAGCCCCGGCTGGGATCGAACAACGCCACCCGGATGCCCCTGATCTTGAGGGCGGAGAGGATCATGGTACGCATGAGGGTAGACTTGCCGCTGCCGGTCATGCCGATCACCGCTGCGTGCACGTTGGTGGGGGCGGTGAGTTCGAGCACGAGCTGTTGTTGTTCCTCATCGACGCCCAGCAAGAGATTGCCACGGGGGATATTGGGGTCGATCTCCCAGGCCTGCTCAAAGGTGAGCGGGCCATCCATATCGCGCCGGGAGCGCGGAATGCGCACATAGACGATATTCCCGTCCACTTCGACAGCCGTGTGTGGGACGTTCAGCGCGTAGGCAAACTGGGGCCCCATTGACTTGAGCCGGGGAAGCAGCCGGGGGTTGACCCGCAGGCCATATTTTTCGTATTGCGGCGTAACCAGCACGCTGCCCTCCGGCTCGATGTCGTCCACGCGCTTCATCTCGGTCACGCCGTTGCGATAGGTGACTCGCTCGTTATGCCAGAGCAGCCCGCAATCGTGACACACTCCTAGGATGCGGTGCATGCGGTCCGTATATTGGGTTCCGCTGCGTTTACGGTCCAGAATCGGCCTCAGAGCCGCCATGGTAGCCTTATCACCTCCTGGAAGTAATTAGAACCTTTGTTCTAGTGCCATTCTAACATACCACTATTTTGTTGTCAAGTGGCACTTAATATAGTCGTTTGGGTATGATTTGGGAAAAGGAAGTGAACATAAGTCAGGAATTGGGTATGCGTTTGGGATAGGTCTCGCGCTGGGTTGGGATATGGGTCGCGATATCGCAGATCGGGGGGCTGGCGGGCATTTCCTAGAAATATCAAACAACTGCGATGTGCTTGCCTGATACGCATTTTCATGCTACACTATGCACATTCGGCCGCGAGGGGAGTCACTCGCGGCGTTTGGTTGTTGACTGATTATCTTTTACTGGGAGTGTGTGATCCGATTGCTGAAGCAACTCGTACATAATGGAATTGTAATACCCGAGCCGCCGGAGCCTATGGGGCTGACGATCACCGTGCGCGGCCAGCGTATGCAGCTTGCGCCGAAGCAAGAGGAAATGGTGATGGCCTGGGCGCGCAAGAAGGACACGCCCTATGTGCAGGACAAGGTCTTTGCACGCAATTTCCTGCAGGATTTGGCCGTGGCCCTGGGCGTCAAGCCGCCGCTCACTCTGGATGACGTTGATTTCAGTGAGGCTTACCAGATCGTTGATCAAGAGCGCGCCGCCAAAGAGCGGCTGACGAAAGAAGAGCGCAAGGCTGCGGCAGCCGAGCGCAAGGCCGAGCGCGAGGCGCTCAAAGCCAAGTATGGCTATGCTATTGTGAACGGCCAGCGCGTAGAGCTGGGAACCTATATGACAGAGCCTAGCGGCATCTTTATGGGGCGAGGGCAGCATCCCTTGCGCGGGCGCTGGAAAGAGGGCGCGACGCAGGAAGACGTAACCCTGAACCTTAGCCCCGACGCGCCCCGGCCCGAGGGGAATTGGGGCGAGATCGTCTGGGAGCCTGATTCTATGTGGGTGGCTCGCTGGCGAGACAGCCTGGCCGACAAGATGAAGTATATCTGGCTCGGCGATACGGCCCCCATCAAACAGAGCCGCGAGGCCGCCAAGTTCGATAAGGCCATCAAGCTAGAAGAGCGCCTGGAGGCTGTTCGACAGCGGATTGAGCAAGACCTGACTTCTCCGAATCCCAGAACCCGCATGATCGCCACGGCTTGCTTCTTGATTGACAAGCTGTGCCTGCGTGTGGGTGACGAAAAAGAGGCCGACGAAGCCGATACCGTCGGCGCGACGACCTTGCGCCCGGAGCATGTGATGATAGGAGAAGGGGGCGAGGTCGAGTTCAAGTTCCTGGGCAAAGACTCGGTGGAATGGCACAAGAAATTGAATCCGCCGGACGTTGTGCTGCAAAACCTGGCCGAGCTGGCGCGCAACGCTCGCCCTTCTGGCACGGGGACCGGCAACGGCAACAAGCCGCAGCTCTTCCCCGACATTGGCAGCCGCGACGTGAACGCCTACCTGTCGAGCATTCAGCGCGGCCTGACGGCCAAGGTATTTCGTACGCATCACGCCACGATGGCCGTGCAGTCGTGCTTGCATAGTTCGGGCGTCACGGCGGATGATGACGAATATGTGAAATGGCGGGCGGCCACGCTGGCGAACCTGGAGGCGGCCATCCTGTGCAACCATACCAAGCAGGTCAGCAAGACCTGGCAGCGCACCCGCGAACGCTACAAGGAGCGCCAGGACAAGGCCGAAGAGCGCATCCAGCGTTATCGCGAGCAGGTGCAAGAGCTGACCGACAAGCTGGCCGAGTTGAAAGTGGAAGCCAAAGAGAGGGAAGAGGCCGCTACCTCGGACGAGCGCAAGGAAAAGGTTCGCGAGCAGTATCGCAAGCGTATCGCCAAGGCCAAAGAGCGCGTGGATCAGGCCAAAGAGCGCCGCAACAGGGCGACCCGCTCCCTGGGCAAGATCAAGGCTCAGGCGCTAATCGCCGGAAAAAAGCGCAACTGGAACTTGAACACGAGCTTGAAATCCTACATAGACCCTCGCGTCTATTACGAGTGGGGCCGTTCGGTGGATTACAACGTGCTGGACGAGTTTTACCCCGCCATTCTGCGCCGCAAGTTTACTTGGGTACAGCAGGCGGCCAACGGCGAGGGCGCGGGCGATGAGGACGTCGAGGGCGTGACCGTGCGTACGTGCATGGTTACAGACCTGGACAGCGTCATTCAGCTTTTCCGCGCTGTGCAGAAGCAATTTCGGGATGCCGGGCTGCCGCTGGACCCGGAGGTGATCGCTGACCTCTATTTGCCTTCGCTGGAGCGATCCTGGCGCGAGGCCGCCATCGCCCTGGACAAGAGCGGGAAGGTGATCGCTTTTCTGGTGGTTGGCCCCGAATGGACGCTGAACGACGAGACCATGCTGGACGTGCTGGCGGTGGTAGACCCGTCCATGGCCGACAGCGAAGGGTTGGCGAACCTGCTACAGGACGAGGTCAACCGACGTGCCGAGTCCTATGAGGTGCAGCATCCCAGGGCCGAGTTCAGGCTGTACCCGCAGGATGAGAACCGTTGGCGGCTCGCTCCGGCGTTCTACGAGGCGATGGGCCTGGAGAACCCGGAAGCCGACTCGGAAGTGATCGAAGAGTCGGAAGATGAAGCCGAAGAGCGCGAGATGGCCCAGGCCGAGCTGGCGGAGGATGGCGACTAGCGCCACCCGCCCGGCCCGCGCTAGTATTCCATATGCACGCAAAAGAGACGACCACCGCGTTGGTGGTCGTTTCCTTTTGCGAGATTTTGGCTGCGTCTGGTTCGAGGTAGCAACTAATTTTCTATTGAGGTGTTATTCCAGGCAGCACATTGGAGGGAGAAGTCTATGCTTCAAACGGCATTAACGGATTTACTGGGAATCACTCACCCGATCATGCAAGGCGGCATGGCGTGGGTTGCCACCTGGGAGCTGGTTGTGGCCGTATCCGATGCGGGTGCCCTGGGTGTTTTGGGGGCGGGCAATGCTCCCGTAGATTTCGTGCGTAATCAGATCAAGCAGATAAAAGAGCACACGACCAAGCCCTTTGGGCTGAACGTGCCCATGTTCTCGCCGTGTGTGGACGAGGTGATGGCGCTCTGCATGCAAGAGCGTGTGCCAGTAGTCACGACAGGCGCGGGGAACCCCACGCCCTATATCGCCCCGTTGAAAGAGGCGGGCTGCATCGTGATTCCGGTGGTCGCTTCGGCGGCGCTGGGGCGGCGGTTGGAGCGAGCCGGGGCAGACGCAGTTATCGCCGAAGGCGAAGAGTCGGGCGGGCATATTGGTACCGTCACCACGATGGCGCTGGTCCCCCAGGTCGTAGATGCCGTGTCCGTTCCGGTGATTGCTGCGGGCGGGGTTGGCGACGGGCGAGGATTGGCGGCGGCGCTGGCGTTGGGCGCGGCCGGGGTGCAGATGGGCACGCGGTTTATTTGCACGGAAGAATGCACCGCGCACCGGAATTATAAAGAGGCCATCGTCAAGGCCAATGAGCGCTCCACGATGGTAACGGGCGCGACCATCGGCCATCCGGTGCGCTGCCTGCGCAACCCCATGTCCCGCGACTTTGAGGAACTGGAGCGGCGGGGGGCCTCGGATCAAGAAATCATCGAGTTTGGCACCGGGCGGCTGCGCATGGCTGCCGCGCAGGGTGACGTGGTATACGGCTCGGTGATGGCGGGGCAAGTGGCCGGGTTGGTGCACGATATTGTTCCCGCCGCCGAGGTGGTGCGGCGCACGGTGGCAGAGGCAGAGAGCGCCTTGCAGCGTATGCAATCCATGATAAGGAGTTGAGCGCATGACCACAGCCACGGGGCAGATGGGTTTGGTCTTTCCGGGCCAGGGGTGCCAGTTTGTAGGGATGGGGGCTGACGTGTGCGCCGCCTACCCCGAGGCGCGCCGGGTTTTTGAGCAGGCCGATGATACTCTGGGCTTTTCCCTTTCCAGGCTCTGCTTCGAAGGGCCGCAGGAAGAGCTGGACGAGACCAGCAACACCCAACCGGCGATTTACGTGGCAACCTGGGCGCTCTGGCAGATAGTCAAGGCGCGCCTGGAGCCGCTGCGCGAGCACGTGGCTCTGGCGGCGGGGCATAGCCTGGGCGAGTTCACGGCGCTGACGGTGGCGGGCGCGCTGGATTTTGAGGATGGCGTGCGACTGGTGCGCCATCGAGGGGAGGCCATGCGCGAGGCCGGAGCGCAGGCTCCTGGCAGCATGGCGGCGATTATCGGCCTGGATGACGAGGTAGTGCGGGCTTTGGTGGACGAGGGGAGCGACGGCCACGGGGTCTGGGTGGCGAATTACAATTCGCCGGGACAGGTGGTCATCGCCGGGGAGCAGCCCGGTGTGGACAGGGTGCTGGCGCTGGCCCGCGAGCGAGGGGCCAAGCGCGCCCTGCCGCTGGCGGTGAGCGTCGCCGCGCATACCCCCTTGATGCAGGGGGCCGTTGAGCGGTTGGCGACGGTGCTGGAGCAGATTCGGCTGCGCCGCCCCTGGATTCCCGTCGTGAGCAATGCCACAGCCACGGCGGCAGATGACCCGCAAGCGATCAAAGAGGCGCTGCTACGCCAGTTATCCTCGCCCGTGCGTTGGGTCGAGTCCATCCAGTGGATGGGCGCGCAGGGCGTAACGAGCATGCTGGAGGTAGGGCCGCGCTCGGTGGTATCGGGGCTAATCAAGCGGATTGTGCGGGATGTGGCCCTGAACAGCGTCACCGACGTGGCGAGCGTCGAGTCTTTATCTGTGGAGGCCGTATAAGCATGAGCGATTTGGAAGACCGGGTAGCCATCGTGACCGGCGGCTCGCGGGGAATTGGCCGGGCCATTTGCCTGGAGCTGGCCCGACGGGGCTGCAAGGTAGCAGTGAATTACCGCAACAATGGCGAGGCGGCAGCAGAGGTCGTGCGCCTGATTGAGCAAGGCGGCGGCCAGGCCATAGCGGTGCAGGGCGACGTGAGCCGGGGCGCAGACGCCGAGGCCCTGGTCAAAGCGACGCTAGACGCCTATGGCACGGTGGATATTCTGGTGAACAACGCCGGAATCACCCGCGACACGTTGCTGGCGCGCATGACAGAGGACGATTGGGACGCTGTGCTAAACACCAACCTGAAGGGCGCGTTCCACTGCGTCAAGGCTGTGCAGCGTACCATGATACGCAAGCGGTACGGGCGGATCATCAGCATCGGCTCCGTATCGGGCCTGGCGGGCAATGCGGGGCAGGCGAACTATGCCGCGGCCAAGGCGGGGCTGGTGGGGTTCACCAAGACGCTGGCCCGCGAGCTAGGGGCGCGCAATGTGACGGCGAACCTGGTAGCGCCGGGGTTTGTGACCACCGAGTTGACCGCCAATCTGCCGGACAGCATGATGGAAAAAGTGATCGAACGGATTCCCCTGTCGCGTTTGGGGCAGCCCGAAGACATTGCGCCCATTGTGGCGTTTCTCGCGTCCGACGCGGCAGCCTATATCACTGGGCAGGTGATCTGCGTGGATGGAGGTCTCGCCCTCTAACCAACGCAGCCCATCTTTTTCCTCCTCGCCAGACGCCAGCCCCTCCCGCAACGGGGCTGGCGTTCGGCTATTTCCCCTTTTGACAGTTACGCCCGCCGGTGCTAGCATAGCGGGCGTTCCCGCGATGGCGTCCTCACAGACGGGCAGCATCGCATACCCCTTTTGCTGGAGGAAGCACCTTGCAGACAACCGCGATCCCGTGGCCAGAGATAAATGGGCGGCCTTTGCTGGGCACGAATGGCACAGAGGCCATGCAGTCTCTGCTCCAGGAAGGGGAAGGGGGGCTGGTGGACTATTTGAAGGTGGGGCCGTTCATGGGGCAGGTCGCTATTGCTGCGTTGCGCCCGCTCTACCCCCTGTTGCTGCACCTGGACGACACCCTCAGCAGCCGCCAACCGCCCGCCGACGAGATGGTGGGGCGCATCTGCGGGTGGGTCGAGCTATCTGCCACGCCGTGGACTTCGGAGCATATCGGCTTTAGCGTGCCAGATACCACGCTGGACGGGGCGCTGGTCACGCAACCAGTCGGCAACCTGCTGACGCGGGAAGAGGCCCAGGCCAACATCATTCGCAACGCCCGCGCCCTGGCCGAGAGCCTGCCGGTTCCCCTGTTGCTGGAGAACCTGCCGCTATTCCCCAATCTGGCGCACCTGCACATCTGCGAGCCGGATTTCGTGGCCAAAGTGATTGAGGAAACGGACTGCGGGTTGCTGCTGGACCTGGCCCACGCCCAGGTGAGCGCGAATGTGCTGGGGTACGAGGTACACGATTATCTGTTGCGGCTGCCGCTGCACCGCACCGTCGAGATTCACCTCAGCGGGCCGCGCCGATTGCGCGAATTGGAGGAGCGCCGCTACAAGCTGGTGAGCGGCAACGCGGCCAGCATTGCCCATTTGTTGGCCTTTGACGAGGAGAATTTGGTGGACGCGCACGCCCCCTTGCTAGAGCGAGACTATGCGCTGCTGGAATGGGCGCTGGCGCGGACCCAGCCCCAGGCCATCTCGCTGGAATATTACCGCGAGCCGGAGGCGTTGCGCGAGCAGCTTGTGCGCCTCGGCGAGATGATCGGGCGGTAACGAGCAGGGCGGCTGAGAGCCGACGCCTCAATCGCTTTGGCGCGCTCATTTGACAACAAATCCTATTCGTGTATACTCTCTTCTGTTGTGAGCGGTAAGGGGCTGTAGCTCAGCTGGGAGAGCGCATCAATCGCACTGATGAGGCCAGGGGTTCGAATCCCCTCAGCTCCATACCTACCGAACCGAACGCTGCCAGGCGAGCAGTGACATGACTGGGGCTGTAGCTCAGCTGGGAGAGCGCTTGAATGGCATTCAAGAGGCCAGGGGTTCGAATCCCCTCAGCTCCACTCTAGCCAAAAAGACAGGGCTTACCGAGAAGACCCCCTTCATCGCCAGGTGAAAGGGGGCTTTTGCTGTTTATCGGCTATAGGTGGTATCCTGAGCGCAGGAATGCGCTTGACAATTGACAAGCCCTGTATAATGGTGGTACAAATGGTGAATCTCAGGCGTCCCGCCAGTCAGGCTCCCGTGGATGAGCGGGGAACGAATTGTGCCCCGCCGACGTATTGATATAGGAGCCGCTGGCCTACGTGACAGGACGTGGCGACAAGGAAGGTTGAACATGAGCCAAGCTCCCAAGTATCAGCCCCAAGAGATTGAGGCGAAATGGCAGAAGCGATGGGAAGAGACCGGCCTGTACAAGACGGTGGAAGACCCTTCGCGCCCCAAACACTATGCTCTGACTATGCTCCCGTATACCTCGGGAGATCTCCATATCGGCCACTGGTATGCGATGGCCCCCTCGGATGCCAAGGCGCGGTTCATGCGTATGCAGGGCTATAACACCTTTTTCCCCATCGGGTTCGACGCCTTTGGCCTGCCCGCAGAGAACGCCGCTATTCAGCGGGGCATCCACCCGCGCAAATGGACGCTCGATAACGTCGAGCGTATGCGTAAGCAACTGCGTACGATGGGAGCCATGTGGGCGTGGGACCATGAGGCGGTTACTTGCCTGCCGGAATACTACAAGTGGACCCAGTGGTTCTTTGCCAAGTTCTACGAGCATGGCCTGGCCTACAGAGCCAAGGCTCCAGTGGACTTTTGCCCCAAGTGTAACACGACCCTGGCCCGCGAGCAGGTCTGGGGAGAGGATCGCCATTGCGAACGCTGCGGCACGCCGGTAATCAGGAAGGACCTGGAACAGTGGTTCTTTCGCATTACCGACTATGCCGATCAACTGCTGAACGATCTGGACAAGATCGATTGGCCTGAGCGCGTCAAGACGATGCAGCGCAACTGGATTGGCCGCAGCGAGGGCGCCAGCGTACAGTTCCGCTCTGAGCAGGGGGACGTGATCGAGGTGTTTACCACGCGCCCGGACACTCTGTGGGGCGCTACGTTTATGGTGCTGGCCCCTGAGCATCCGTTGGTGGACAAGCTGGCGAGCGACGCGCAGCGCGAGGCTGTGCAAACCTACCAGTTCCAGGCTGCTCGGCAGAGCGAGATCGAGCGACTGGCTACTGACAAAGAGAAAACGGGCGTCTTTACTGGCGCGTATGCCATCAATCCGGTGAACGGGAAGCGTATCCCCATCTGGATAGCAGATTACGTACTGATGCAATATGGCACGGGCGCTATTATGGCTGTGCCCTCTCACGACGAGCGCGACTTTCAGTTCGCCATCAAGTATGGCCTGTCCATTATCCCGGTGATCGCCCGGCCCGACGGCTTGGCCAAGAGCGTTGTGCGCCCGGGGGCTGTCACGCTGGACGTGGCCCCGCTGCTGCAAGAGCGCGGGATTG
>JAAYXX010000107.1 GCA_012515695.1 Chloroflexota bacterium | reverse complement strand
GCTAACATTTAGTTGTCACGGAAAAAAGCGAGGTGAATGGCTACAGGACCTCGCCAGCGGACCACCCTCACCCCCGGCTGTACCCAGCCGCTCCCTCTCCCAGGGGGCGAGGGCGGCATGTATGCCGGTGGCATATTGCCGCGCTTGCTCGCCTTCGCCCTCTGGGAGAAGGTGCCCGAAGGGCGGATGAGGGCCACTCCGATTTTGCCCCAGCAATTGATCCGCGAAAAGTTGGCGCCATTGTCCAAGGATGGCGGCGGTCCAATTCGCCCACCTGTGGGGTATTACAGATGCACGCCCATCGCCCGCAGAGCAGCCTGCACCTGGCGGACATCCACAGCGCGTGGGGTTATACCCTGGGCGCTGCACAGCGCGGCAGCCACACCCGCCGCCTGCCCCAGCTCCATCATATTCCCCATGCTCTTGCCCGCCGCGTGTCCCAAAAAAGTGGCCGAGCCGCAGCGCCCCGCCACCAACAAGTTATCAACCTCTTTGGGCAGCAGACAACGATAGGGATAGCCAAACCCCGAATGCATCTCGCCGATGAAAAGCTGGTTGGCGTCAATAGCCCCGTATTTGCGGGCTATCATATCGTCGAACTGGGGGCCGCTGCGCGCATCTTCCACCGTCAACACATACTCCCCCACCAGTCGGCGGGTGTCGCGCACGCCCACCGTCGCGCCGGTGAACATCAGGTAGCAATCTTCCAGGCCGGGGATACGCTTATCCCTGGCGAGCCGCACCGTGTCCACGGCCACTTGCAGGCCCAGCCGCTCGGCCACCGTCAGGTCGCCCGCCTGCGCCGCGTTAATGCTCCCCATGTCCACCATCGCCCCGTTATTCACCCCCACCGTACCGGGGACCGTCGTCTGGTTAAAGCTGTACCACGCTGCCACAGCATAGCCCTCGCCCCTGGCCTGTTCGATCACCTCACGAAAAGCCTGCGGCTGGTCGGCCAGATAGGCGAAAAAGCGCTCCGTGTCCACGTTCGCCAACACAAACACCAATGACACGGGCATATGGACGCCGTCTTCTTCCCGGCCTTCGACCATCTCGGCCCCCGCCAGGTGGGCCACATCGCCATCGCCCGAAGCATCCACCACGACGCTGGCGGGAAACTCTTGGCGCCCCCCCTTGCCGGTGACCACCACACCCGTGACCCGCTGCCCATCCATGAGCACATCCGTCACCGGGCTATGCAGGCGATAGCATACGCCGTTTTGCTCCAACAGCTCGAAAATCGCCAGCTTTAAATAGTCCGGGTGGATGTCCAGCCCGTCGCCGTCAATAGCGTTCTGCTTCCCCTCGACATAGGCGTGTCCTCCGTGGGCCTTGACCTGCGCGACAAACAGATCATGTACCCCGCCCCGGTGGCCGCCGTTGAGCATCAGACGATTCATGGGCATCCAGGGCGCGACAGCCGCCACCCCGCCGAAAAAGCTACGTCCCTCCAGAAGTAGCGTGCTGGCCCCATTCCGGGCCGCTGCCACGGCGGCCCCAATCCCCGCCGGTCCGCCGCCGACCACAATCACGTCAAAAGCCCGGCCCTCTGCCGGTATCAGGTGCTCAATGTCTGTTCGCGTTGGCATAGGTAGACTCCTTGCATGGTGTTGGCAGCCATTGTAAGGCGAGAGAAGGCCGGACGCAAGACAACCCTGTCCCAGGCAGTTGATGAATTTTAACTATTAATCTAGGTAACCCGCTGTGGCTGCGGCCCGCGTCGAACGCCTAGCAAAGTGCCAGGCTGGCGCTTGAAAAAGTAAAGTGCACTACAGAATAACCAACCCGTTTCAACGGGTTTCTGCTTTCGGCAGCCTGGGAATTCATTCCTCGGCATATATGCCGCTGGCTGGGCCGAGCGAGCAGTAGCAAGGCCAGCACTGCCTCGGTTACCGAGCTATTTTGTTAAAACTCATAAACTGCACCAACCAGTGCATCGGCATAGGCAGTTAAAACTGCACCAACGTTTGCAAAGCCGCCCTTCGGCGGCTGCAGATCAGCCCACGGAGGTGGGCTTCGCAAAGGTTGCTGCGGTTTCAACCGCCCATCCTAATGGCTGTTACCGAGCTATTTTATCAAAACTCGTCCCGAACAAACTCCGATATGCATAATTTGTTGACGCCCCCATGCCCTCGTGTATAATGTGTACAAGCTTACACCACATCGGCTCTGCAATGGCGCGGACGCCGCCCGGTTTGTTTCTCCGATTGCCCCATTCTCCTGATGAATAGGCCCGCGCCAACTCCCACCCTGACGCATACGGCCAGCTCGCCTTTCACGGCTGTCTTGCAGCCACCACCCTGTATATCGCCACATTTTTCCGCCAAAAGCATCTCTAACCATCCCGGCAACATTCGCCCATACCCGCGCAACCTCACTGGATAGGGAGTATGGGCCGACACCTCGCCCCTGACCCTTGGCTGGTGGCCGATTTCCGGCCCCACGCCCCGACTGGATGAGTTTGTTTCCGAGATGGAGGTACATAAATGGGAATGACAAGATGGGACCCCTTCCGCGACATGAGCACGTGGAGGGACCAGATGGACAGGATGTTTGAGGAAACCCTCTCGCGCATGGGTGTCGCTCGCCCGTGGGCAATGGGAGATGGCGGCCAACTGTTCGTCCCGGTTGACCTGATCGAGACCAACGAGAACATCATCGTCACGGCCTCGCTGCCCGGCGTCAAGCCGGAAGAAGTCAGCATTACCGTCCAGGACAACAACATGACCATCAGCGGCGAGATCAAGCCGGAAGAAGTCAAAGAGGGCGAGGTCTATTTCCGCGAGCGGCCTACCGGCTCTTTCCGTCGGTCATTCACCCTGCCAACGGGCGTGAACGCGGAAAAGGTAAACGCGACGTTTGAGAATGGCGTATTGAAGGTGATGATTCCCAAGACGGAAGAGGCCAAGCCGAAAAAGATTCAGATCAAGACGACGGGACAAGGGCGTTAAAAGTCGATAGATGGACCTGCCCAGAAGGGAGGAAAGGTGATTACCAAGAGCAAAGGCTCAGGCCCGAACACGATTCGGGTGACCTTTGAGATTCCCCCTTATCTTTGGGCCAATACCGTCCACCTTGTCGGCGACTTTAACGATTGGAGGCTAGACGCCATGCCCCTGGAGCATCTTGACGATAGTGGCTGGCAAATCACTCTGGAGTTGGAGCGCAACCAGTCCTATCAATATCGCTATCTGCTGGATGGCAGCGATTGGGCAAACGATTCGAATGCGGACCGTTATGTACATAACCCCTTTGGCGGGGAAAACTCGGTGATTGATACCTAGTGCGAGCGAGGCGCGCAGGCCAGCGATGGCCCATAGCGCGCCTCCGCCCGTTCTACGCTACGCTTGTCAGGCCCGAACCTGTAGGCGATTCCTACTGTGAGCGCCTCGGTTCGGGCCTTTTTGCGTCCATCCGTCGCGCGCAGCTTTGCCAGCACCGTCTGAGGGCCTGTTCTCGCGTGCGCCGCAGCGTGGCCTATTCCACCTGGGCCACGCGCTCTGTCATCGGCAGCGCGCCCAGCTTCTCATACAGGGCCAGGTGATCGTAAATGATCCACCCCTGGATCAGCCTGCTCCCTTCTACGTCAAAAAAGCTCATCCCCGGAATGGAAATCGGCTCTGACGTCGGGGAAATGCCCATGAACTCGCCCTCGTGGATGCCGGTCATCGTCCAGCGCACCGCCACCTGGTTTCCTTCGGCCACCATGCTCTGCACATCATAGCGCAGGTCGGGGAAGCCTGCGTGATAGGCGTCTACATACGCCTTGATCCCCTCCGGCCCCGGCTTCAAGTCCTTCTCTTGCGGTGGAAAATCCGGCCCGATGATCTCATCGGCCACTTCTGTGTGCCCCAGGCTCATCAGCTCTTCAAAAAATCGGAACACCAGTTGCTTGTTCCTCTCTATCGACATCAGAAACCCTCCTCTCCATTATTCAACCAATCCTGTCGGCTGGCACGCCCGCAGACACCACGCGCCCGGCGAACATGGGAGAGATGGGTGCATATCAACGCCAAGGGGGTCAAACGCCGAGGGGACAACCTGCCGATGCCAGGCCGCCAGCCTGCATCTGTCAGATTATAACATGAAACAGATCGTCGGGCCACAATTTTTCCACTCCCTGCTTGCGCTATCAGCCCATCTACACTACAATCCCCCCTGCATGACGAGTTATCTGGTCTTGTCAAATGCCAGTCCCAATCAGGAGGTGGTCGCATGAAGGTTACCAAGGCTGTTGTCACCGCCGCCGGGCGCAAGCAGCGCACCCTGCCCCTACAAACGCTGGTCGATAGGGACGGGGTAGAAAAATCGGTGCTGTCCATCATCATCGAAGAAGCCCTGCGCGCTGGCAGCGAGGAAATCTGCGTCGTGGTCTGCCCCGGTGACGAGGGAGCCTATGCCGATGCAGCGGGCAGCTATGCCAACCGCCTCACTTTTGTGCCTCAGAACGAACCCCTGGGCTATGGTCACGCGGTCTATTGCGCCAGGGAATTTGTGGACGGGGAGCCATTCTTACATCTGGTGGGCGATCATCTTTATGTCAATGCGTCCCCCACGAGTTGCGCCCAGGCCCTGGTACAGTTGGCCGAGGCTCAATCTTGTTCTATCTCGGCTGTGCAGCCCTCGCACGAAAGCCTGTTGCCCTATTATGGCTGCGTCGGCGGCAAGCGAGTCCCGGGCAGTCGCGGGGTGTACGAAGTCGAGCAGGTCTTGGAAAAGCCCACCCCCACCGAGGCCGAGATTTCCCTGGTGGTGCCCGGCCTGCGCGCGGGCCATTACCTGTGCTTTTTTGGGATGCACGTCCTCACCCCTGGCGTGATGGCCGTGCTGGAGGAGTGTATCCGCGAGGCCGCACCCGACCAGTCCGTCACCCTATCGGACGCGTTGGACCGTCTGGCCCGGAAGGAACGTTACCTGGCCCTGGAGGTGGAGGGTTGGCGCTATGACGTGGGCGTCAAGTATGGTGTGCTG
Source organism: Chloroflexota bacterium (assembly GCA_012515695.1). Classification (GTDB taxonomy): domain Bacteria; phylum Chloroflexota; class Anaerolineae; order UBA1429; family UBA1429; genus JAAYXX01. The sequence goes on along the minus strand of JAAYXX010000107.1, from coordinate 20,319 downwards.
AACGCGCAACTGGCCCTGGCCCTGAGCGGCCAGGACCGGGAGGAAGTATTGGCCAACCTGTTGCACCTGCTCTCTGTGCGCGAGATGCACCAGGGGGGCGCTCATGGCTGAAATGCACCCGCTCATCCAAATCATCACGTCTCCCGACCCGGAGGTGCGCGACCAGTCGCTGGATAGCTATGCCCGTTCGGCCACCCTGGGCGAACTCCTCTCCGCCTGCGCGGCCCTGGATGACTTTCGCCGACATAGCACCAACCTCTACGAGCGGGTGCGGGCCTGTTTCTTTTTGTATGCCATCCATCGCTTCCATTTGCCGCTCAAGCCGGAGCTGTCTGGCACTGGCGCGGTTCCCTATAGCGGCTATGCCTATCTGCTAGAGCGCCGCTTTGAGGAGGCGCTGGACACCTTTCTCGCTGTGCAGCAACGGGAAGGCCCCTCCGACGCGCTCTCTAGCGCGCTGGCTGCGGCCTATCACCGGCTCGGCTTTCAGACGTTGGCCGATCAGGTGCGGCGCAGCGTGCGCTCGGTACGCGGCAACCAGTGGATGTTCCGCATGGGCCACCCGGCAGATCACCCCCTGCGCGTGCGCCCGGAATTGCTACATCGCAACGGCACGCATGGCCTGTACCCCATCCTCCGCGAGAGAACGCCGGTGCGGATGGACCTCTCCCATAGCGGCTGGAGCGACATCTTTTTCCTGGGCATGGACTACCCCGAAGGGGCGCGGGTGCTGAACGTCTCTATTGACCTGGGCGTGCGTGGCCGCGACGCTACCCCCCACCCGCCCGTGGAAGCCTATTTCCGTGTGATTGACGAGCCTCTCATCCGGCTGGTCAGCGTGGACCTGGAAGCCAAGGCGGACGTTACCAGCCTGACCGAAGTATTCGACTTTGCCCGCGACTATTTGGGGCTGCTCAAAGCGGCCCTCATTGCGGCGGGCATTGTGCCGCCGGGCATCGAGGGAGCGCAGCAAACCCTCCCAGACCTGCTGGCCCGGCTGGTGGGGCCAGGCCACGGCATCGAACTGGTAAGCTGGGTGCGCGGCATCCCCAAGGGGTCGCGACTGGCCGTGTCAACCAGCCTCTTGGCCGCGTTGATCGCCGTCTGCATGCGCGCCACGGGCCAAACCCGCAGCATGACCGGCACACTGCTCGACCACGAGCGGCGGTTGGTGGCGGCGCGGGCCATCCTGGGCGAATGGTTGGGCGGCTCTGGCGGCGGCTGGCAGGATTCGGGCGGCGTCTGGCCCGGCATCAAGCTGATTCATGGCGTCGCCGCGCAAGAGGGCGATCCGGAATACGGCATCAGCCGGGGCTGCCTGCTCCCGCAGCACCACATTTTCAGCCCGGAAGAGGTGCGCCCCGAAACCCGCCAGGCGCTGCAAGATAGCCTGGTGTTGGTGCATGGCGGCATGGCGCAGAACGTCGGCCCCATCCTGGAAATGGTGACAGAGAAATACCTGCTGCGCTCGGAGAAGGAATGGATCGCCCGCCAGGAAGCAATGGGCATTCTGGACGGCATCCTGGATCATCTGCGCCAGGGCGACGTGCAGGCCATCGGTCAATCTACCACGCGCAACTTTTTCCGGCCCATCCAGGCCATTATCCCCTGGTCGAGCAACCTCTACACCGAAACGCTCATCCAGCGGGTACGCGACACCTTTGGTGATGGCTTTTGGGGCTTCTGGATGCTGGGCGGCATGTCTGGCGGCGGCATGGGGTTCATTTTCGATCCCCGCCACAAGGCGCAAGCCCAGGCCGAGCTACAAACCATCATGAGCGACACCAAGCGCCGCCTGCAAGCTGCGCTCCCCTTTGCGATGGAGCCAGTCGTCTATGATTTCCAGATTAACGAGCACGGCACGCGCAGCGAACTGCTGACGGGGGATGACGCCCTGCTGCCGCCGGCGTATTACACGCTCACCGTGCCCGAGCTACTGCGACAGGGGCGCTATCAGTTGCCCACCGCCCGCCGCGCCGAGTTGGATCGGTTCGGCGTGGCCTGCCGCACCAACCCCGCCCTGTCGGGCATGGTGCAGGTCATCTTTGACACCATCTTGCCCCACGCCGAGACCGCCGAAGATGGCGGAACCCGGCTGGAAAACCTGCTAGAGCAGCACGGCTTTGATCGCGTGCAGCACGAACAGATTCGTGAAGACCTGCGCGCCGGGCTGATTGGTCTGGCGCAAAATCGGCTGCCAATCAGCACCGAGATCACAGACGTGGAGCCGGGCGACGTGTACGACGCTACCGGCCAGCTTCCCGCAGAATACCGCGAATTGGGCATGCAGGCGCTACGCGAGGGGCAGGTGGCCGTGGTCAGTCTGGCGGGCGGCATCGGCAGCCGGTGGACGCAGGGCGCGGGCGTGGTCAAGGCGCTCAACCCCTTCTGCAAGCTGGGCGACAGGCACCGCTCGTTCATCGAGACACACCTCGCCAAGAGTCGCCACACTGGCAGGCTCTGCGGCACGCCCGTCGCGCACGTGCTCACCACCAGCTACCTCACCCACGAGGCCATCGCCCAATACCTGCAAGCCGAGAACAACTATGGCTATCCCGGCCCGTTGGTGCTTTCGGCGGGGCGCGCTGTAGGGCTGCGGATGATCCCGATGGCCCGCGATCTGCGGTTCGCCTGGGAGGAAATGCCCCAACAGTTGCTAGACGAACAGGCCCAAAAGGTGCGCGATAGCCTGCACGCCGCGCTGATCGAGTGGGCCTGCGCGATGGGCGAAGGCAATGACTATACCGACAACCTGCCCATGCAATGCCTCAACCCGGTGGGCCACTGGTACGAGTTCCCCAATATGCTGCGTAGCGGCGCGCTGGCCCGCCTGCTGGCCGAGCGGCCCAACCTGCGCTACCTGATGATGCACAACATTGACACGCTCGGCGCAAACCTGGACCCCGCCATCCTGGGGCTGGTAATCGCCCAGAACAAGCCGTGCGTCGTCGAAGTGACCACCCGGCGCATCGAGGACCGGGGCGGCGGTCTGGCGCGGGTCAATGGGCGGCTGCGGCTGGTGGAAGGGCTGGCGATGCCCCGCGAAGAGGACGAGTTCGGCCTCACCTACTATAACTCGAATACCTTTTGGCTGGAGGTAGATTCGCTGTTGCGGCTCTTTGGCCTGTCGCGTGAAGCCCTGACAGATGAAAAGCGGGTCAATGCAGCCATCCGCAACATGGCCGCCCGCATGCCCACCTACATCACTTTGAAAGACGTCAAAAAGCGTTGGGGCCACGGCCAGGAAGATGTCTACCCCGTCGCCCAATATGAAAAGCTGTGGGGCGATATGACCGCCCTGCCCGAACTGGATTGTCTGTATGTCGCCGTCCCACGGCTGCGCGGCCAGCAGCTCAAAGACCCGGCCCAACTGGACGGCTGGTTCCGCGACGGCTCGGCTGATTACGTCGAGTCGTTGTGCGATTGGGAATAAGGCTGTTTGCGGGCCGCTGGCGCGCTGTCGGCGGCCCGGCTTTTTGTGGGGAGGAGTGATGCGCTCTGGTGGGCACACGAAGGATATCGCCAACGCGCGAGGTATCGCGCATACACAGAGTATCACGCATGCGCGCCATTAGCCTTGCGGCGCTGGTCGTCATCGTGCTGGTGGCCTGCCCCCTGCCCCAGCAGGAGGTGCAGCACTATAGCTATCAAGTGGTGGCCGAGTATCCGCACGACCCCGGCGCCTTTACCCAGGGGTTGGTCTATGAGGACGGCGTGCTATACGAGGGCACCGGCTTGAAGGGACGCTCGTCTCTGCGGCGGGTAGACCTGGAGACGGGCGAGGTTCTGCAACGCTACGACCTGCCAAGCAACTATTTCGGCGAAGGAATCGCCCTGCTCGGAGACAGGCTCTACCAATTGACCTGGCAGTCGCACGTCGGGTTTGTGTACGACAAGGACACGTTCGCGCTACTCGACGAGTTCAGCTACCCCACCGAGGGCTGGGGCCTCACGCACGACGGCGAGCGGTTGATTATGAGCGACGGCACGGCCACCCTCCATTTTCTGGACCCCGAAACGCTCGAGGAAACCGGCAGCATCCAGGTGCACGACGATCAGGGGCCAGTGACCCACCTCAATGAGCTAGAATACATTGACGGTCAGGTGTACGCCAACATCTGGCTCACCGACCGCATCGCCCGCATTTCGCCGCACACCGGCCAGGTCACGGGCTGGATTGACCTGAGCGGTCTGCTCGACCCCGACGAACTGACCCAGCCGGTGGATGTGCTCAACGGCATCGCCTATGACCAGGAGAACGAGCGGCTATTCGTCACGGGCAAGCTCTGGCCCACGCTATTCGAGCTCGAGCTTATCCCCCAGCCCGCGCCTACCCGGTCCGCCACAGCAACCCCGTAACGGGCAGTCTCGTGGGCGAGCGTTCTAGCACCCCTCACCCGCGGCTTATCCCTCCCCCCCAGCTCCTACGGGGCCGCTCCCTCTCCCAAAGGGCCAGAGCGTTGGCCTGGTCATTCCTCTTTGCGCTCGACCCGCACCAGCGTTAGCCCCAGGTTGCCGATGCGGGTAAGGACTCCGTGTAGGGCCGACTGGTCGGGGAATTCCCCGACCAGTTGCGTCTCGCCCGTGGGTAATTGGATCAGGGTCAGCACATTGAGCCAATCCGCCCACCGGGCATCCAGATGCCCCTTGACCACAATCTCGTAACGACAGGGTGCGTCCATCGCTGTCCCCCACGCTTATCGGAGCGACTCGATAAACGCTTCGACCACGGTTTCATCCCAACCATCGATCAGTTCCGAGATCACGACCACCGCCGGGCCACCCTTGCCGGGGAAGCTTGCCACTGCCTGGCGATAGGTATCGCCGTTTGCATTGACCCCCTCGGTAATGATCAGCGTGGTCTCGTGCCCGCGCACGCTGATCGGCCGTCTTTCCAGCACCTTCATCCGAGATCGCACGTCATAGTTGCCGGGAAGCATCCCGCCTAGCGCGGAATCCAGGCGCCGCCCGTCCTCTTCCCGCTCCGACTGGATCAGATACAGGTGCCCATGCCCCTCGCTGGGGGCGTACGCTACCACGCTATACGCCAGCAGGTCCGCCGCGAAATCTGCTTTATAGCCCTCCGGCAGGTCGAAATCGGCGATTTTAGACGCCGCGCGCGCGACCCTGGCCGCAGCGGTATTGTTTTTTCCGCACCCCGCCAGCAGCAACACCAACAACCCAAGTACCAAGATTTTCGTGAACGTTCGCATAGGTCTCCTTCATCCATCTGGTGATTTATATGAACGTCCACAGTATAGCGTTCGGACAGGGGAAAATCGCCTATCTAGAGATAGGTTTGAGGGTAGGTTTTCAGGGTAGGGGAATAAAAAGGATGGATAGGGGATAGTAGGGGTTCAGTCCAGGCCCAATTCGCGGGCGCGCGCGATGGCTTGCGCACGATTGCTTGCCGCGAGCTTTTGCAGCGTGTTGTGCACGTGCCATTTGGCCGTCCCGACGCTGATGAACAGCTCTTCGGCAATCTCCTGGTTGGACTTGCCTGCTACGATCAGTTCGAGCACCCGCTTTTCCTGTTCGGTGAGCGGGTCGGGCAACTGCTGGCGCAAGCGCGGTTGCTGGCGCCCGTCGGGCTTTTCCGGGCGATCTGGCAGCAGCTTGTCTACAAAATCGGGAGCCGCCGCGCGCACCTGCGGCAGGAGCGTCTGTAGCCTGTCCCCTTCATCCAGGAACATGCGAACAAGCCCGGCGGGCGCGGCCAGGTGCAGCGCCTGCATCAGTCGATTCAACGCGGCGGGCGTATCGTCGCGGGCTTGATGGTATAGCGCCAGCAACAACAAGACTTCGATACAGGTTTGCACCCTTCCCGCCGCCTCGGCCCGTTCCAGCAGCGGTTGCAGCAGGGCCGGAATCTCGTCCAGTTCTCCCGTTGCCAGCAGGACGCGGGCCAGGGTCAGGTCAATGAACTCGTGGGACGGACAGGCGTGCCGAAGCCGCATATCTGCCGCCCATTGCGCTGCCGCCGATCTGTCCAGGTAGAGCTGCAAGCGGGCCAGATAGGCCGAGGCGAGCAAGTCCGTGCGCTGCACCCCGAAGGCTTGCAGCAGCGACTTGGCCTCTTGCATGAGGGCCAGAGCTTCCACCGGATCATCACGGTAAAAGCGCAGCCGGGCGAGCAAGGTCAGGCCCAGCGTGACATCATCCATCAAGCCACCCTGACGGGAAAGCGCCACGCCATCGGTCAGCCATTTCTCCGCGCAGGCGAGATCATTACGCTCCAGCGCAATTCCTCCCAGAATAGACCACGCCAGCCCCAAAGGCGGCAGGCGCGCCCCCTCTGCCAGCCGAATGGCCGCCTGACAGGTCTCTTCCGCCAGGTCCAGCCGCCCTTGCTTGATCTGGATCTGTGCGGCAGCGCATAGGGCATGGATCGCCAGGAACAGCACCCCGGCGGATTGGGCTTGCTGGCTAGAGCGCACATAGTTTTCCACGGCCTTGCTGGTTTGATCCGCTATTTCATAGGCCAGCCCCAGACTGAAAAAGGCCCGCGCATGCGCCAGGTGATTGTCCAGGGGCAGGCGTTCCTGGGCAAAGGTGATCTGGGCGATGGCTTGCGACGAGTCCCCGCGCACGGCAGCAATCGCGCCGCGATACAGCGCCACCAGGGCCAGCAGAGAGGCGCGCTCTGGCTCCGGCAGCGTCGCCAGCGTTTGCTCGGTGAGGGCGAGCTGCGCCTCTGCCTGTTCAAAACGTCCCGATAAATACAGGATGCGCGAGGCGTTCAGGCTCAATTGGGGGCGGTGGTGGAACGCTTGCGGCGGCAGGGCTTGTAACCAGGACTGCCAGCGCGCCAGGTTGCCCCCCGACCATGTGGACTCGATTTCCAAGGCCCGCGCGATGACGTCGGCAGCGAAATCAGCATCGCCGCTGGACAGGGCATAGTGGATGGCCTCTGCTACCAGCCCATTGGCTTCGTGCCAGGCTGCGGCCCTTTTGTACAGCGTGGGGCGCTCGGTTACCGGCAATCCGGCCCGCAAATAGTCGGCAAAAAGGTGGTGATACCGATACCATTTGCGCTCCCCGTCCAACGGGATCAGGAACAGATTGGCCTTTTCCAACGCCTGGAGCATAGCCGCCGCAGGGGGACCCTTCTCGTTTGCCAGCAGGGCATCACAGAGCGGGCCACAAAGGCGGTCGAGGATGGAGGTTCGGGCCAAAAAGCGGCGGGTCTCATTGTCCTGTTGGCGAATCACCTCTTCGGCCAGATAATCGATGACATAGCGGTGGCTGCCGCCGAAATCCGACAAAAAGCCCTGCCGATTGGGGAGGTGTTGCAAGGCGAGAGCCGCCAATTGCAGGCCAACAGCCCAGCCCTCGGTGCGCGTTTCGAGCGTGTCCAGGGCATCCTCCTCAAGCTCTACGGATATGGAGCAGCGAAAAAATTGCCGGGCCTCGTCCGGCGTAAAGCGCAGATCGTTGGTGCGCAGCTCGGTGAGCTGTGCGCGCGCTCGCAGTCGCGCCAATGGGAGCGGCGGGTCTTCGCGGGTGGTAAGGACCAGGTGGATCTGCTGGGGCTGGTGCTCGATGAAATACGCGAGCGCCTCGTGTAGCATCGGGTTGGTGAGGACGTGGTAATCATCCAGCACCAACACCCCCTGTGTTTCCAGGGCGAGCAGTTCGTTCAGCAGTTGCTCCAGGAGGATGGACAGCGGCGGCAGGTGCGCCATCTCCAGCGGGTTCGGGATGCCCCTGCCGAGAGACGCGTCAATTCCCTGCAAGGCCGCGAGCATATAGCCCGCAAATCGGGCCGGATCATTATCCTCAGCATCCAGCGAGAGCCAGGAGGATCGGAGGCGCTTTTCCGTCTTTTGGGCGAGCCATGCGGCCACCAGGGTCGTCTTGCCATAGCCAGCCGGGGCAGAAACGAGCGTGAGTTTGCGGCGCTCGGCCAGCCCGGCGTCCAGGCGTTCCAACAGCCGGGGGCGTGGGACGAGTTCGGCGCGCGTGAGCGGCGCATAGAGTTTGGTGCGTAGCAAAGTCACGAGCGGCGCTCCATAGACTATCTGAACAATCCCCTCGAAGCGGCTAACCGGGGCCAGCCATGCACTGGCGCGGTGCGCTCCGATTATACTGGATTGGATATAATCCACCAATCCAGGATCAAGTGCCGCCCTTCACCACCCTCCCCCCCGGCTCTTACGGAGACGGGGGGGAGGGTGTCTGGTTCCCTCGCCCACTGGGAGAGGGATAGGGTGAGGGTGATCGACAACCAAAAGTTAGCGCCCTTAGCCATCCTTGGCGGCTTGATATCATAGCCGGCTGGAAGCCAGCGGTCCGCACAAGCTCCCTAAAGGGCGGATGAGGGGCTTGAGCGCGATTGCTTTCTGCGTTCATCATCCTCATCCCCCTCATCCCCGGCTGTACCCAGCCGCACCTTCTCCCAGGGGGCGAAGGGACCAGATGCCCTTCCCCTCCGGCCATCAACTCACAAGAAATCCATATCACAGCCCAGATGCGCCTGTTGCACATGCTGGGCGTACAGCCTGCGCCAGCCTCGCTGCGGCAGTGCGGGCGGGGTAAACGCAGCGCGACGCCGCGCCAACTCGGCAGCATCCACCAGCAGGTCAATCCGCCGCTGCTCTACATCCAGCGCGATCATATCCCCATCGCGCACCAGCCCCAGCGGGCCACCCACCGCCGCCTCCGGCGAGCAGTGCAGCACCACCGTCCCATAGGCCGTGCCGCTCATCCGGCAATCAGACACGCGCACCATGTCGCGCACGCCCCTGGCCGCCAGATATTTGGGGATGGGCAACGCCCCCGCCTCCGGCATGCCCGCCGCCACTGGCCCGGCATTCCGCAAAACCAGCACATGATCCGGCGTAATCCCCAGCGTCGGGTCATCAATCCGCAAGGCCACGTCCTCAGGCGAATCAAACACCACCGCCGGACCGCAATGCCGACACAGCGCCGAGGAAGCGGCAGCCGCCTTGATCACCGCGCCATCCGGAGCCAGCGAGCCACGCAACACCGCCAGCGCGCCGGGGCCGCTCAGCGGCGCGTCCAGCGTGCGGATGGTCGTCTGCCAATCGCCGGGCGACTCGACATCAGCCAGCAGATTGCCCAGCGGCAAGCCCGACACCCCCACCGTGTCCAGGTTCAGCAGCGATTCCAGCGCCTTGAGCAAGACCGGCACTCCTCCGGCGTGATGCAGGTCTTCGGTATACCCCGCCCCGGCAGGCTTGCAGTCTACCAACACCGGCACGCGTCGGGCCACCGTATCGAAATCATCCAGGGTCAACGAAATGCCTGCCCGCCGCGCAATTGCCAGCAGGTGCACAATGGCGTTGGTCGAGCCGGATAGCGCCATCAAGACTGTGATCGCGTTCGTTATGGCCTCCGGCGTAACGATATCGCTGGGCCGCAATTCCTCGCGGATCATTTCCACCGCCCGCCGTCCGGTTGCCACGCAATGCTTCAACCGCTGGCCCGACGCATGGGGGGCAGTCGCCCCGCCCGGCAGCATCAACCCCAACGCCTCTACCACACAGGCCATCGTCGAGGCCGTGCCCATCACCATGCAGGTTCCGCCGGTGAAGCACAGGCTCTCCTCCACCTCTTGAATCTCGCGCTTGTTCAGTTCCCCAGCCCGGTACCTGGCCCAATAGCGGCGGCAGTCGGTACAGGCCCCCAACCGCTGGCCGCGCCAGTAGCCGGTAATCATCGGCCCAGCCACCTCACAAATCGCCGGGATATTTGCCGAAATCGCCGCCATTACCTGCGCGGGGACCGTCTTGTCGCAGCCTCCCAACAATACCACCGCGTCCATCGGCTGCGCCCGGATCATCTCTTCCGTATCCATTGCCGCCAGGTTGCGGTAGAGCATCGTCGTGGGGTACGTGTTGATCTCGTGCAGCGAGATGGTAGGAAAGACCATCGGCAGCCCGCCCGCCTCCAGCACGCCCCGCTTGACCGCCTCCACCATCTGCGGCATCTCGCGATGGCACGTGTTATAGTCCGAAGACGTGTTCACAATGCCCACAACGGGCCGGGCGCAATCCTCTCGATCATATCCTGCCGACGCCAAAAAAGCCCGCCGCATGTACTGGCTGAACTCGGTATCCCCATAGCTAGCCAGGTTGCGATTGATTCCAGTTGCCATGTTATATGCTCCCATGCTATAGCCCAATCTCGTGGCGGAGGGCCTGCGTCTGCGTGCACCAATTGCCCACGTTCCAACGTCCAAACACACCCATCCCGCCTAGCGGGTCATCGCCCCAATAGACGGGCACGTGAATCAGCGACAGCCCCTCATAGGCGCGCGCTGCATCCAACGCAGCCTTGAGCGCGTCAGGAGAGCGCCCGCCATCCAATGCCTGCACGCCCCGAATGGACCGCGCCCACGCGATATAATCCACCGCTACATCATCGTTGGTGGCAAAGACGGCGTTATATTGCGCCTCTTGCAGGCCGGAAATGGCCGCCATCCGGCGATTATCCAGCAGCAGAATGCAACCACGCGCCCCATGCTGCACCCCATCAATTAGAATCTGCGGGTTCATGGTGAACGACCCATCCCCGCTGATAGCCAACCCGTAGAAGGGTTGAGAAGCCAGCGCCGTAGATAGCAGCGCCGATACGCCAAACCCCATATAGCTGGCGCCCGTCTCGGTGTAGGTGCGCCCCAGACGATCATCCTCTGCAATCTGGAAGCCGTTGGCCTGCACGTCGCCCGCGTCGAAAAATGTCACGACGTCATGCGCCCGCGCCCAATCGGTAGCCACCTTGATGGCAGCAGGCTGGGTGAGTACCTCGCCGCCCCACATGGGGTCATGGAGCAATGGCGTGTCATAGCGCGCCTGCCGGAAGGCGTCCCATTCACGGCGTTTGGCCTGGCAGGCGGCCAGCCAGGGAGAGGGTTCTGCCCCAGCCTTGCCCCCGTGTTCCCGCAGTCTGTCGTTGAGCACGCGCAGCGTTGCCGCCACATCGCCGATCAACGCGGTCGTCTTGCCATAGTGCATGGCCGCATCCATGTCGCTGTTGATATTGATCACCGCCTGCACACGCGGGTAGCCGGTGCGCGAGCAATCGGACTGGCACACGGCGCGGCTGCCGAGGACCACCAACAGATCGGCCTCTTCCATCGCATAGTTGCCGCTGAGAGAACCCTTGGACCCGCCAACGGTCATGTTGCGCCCATGCCAGAAGGGAATCACCCCTGAAACCAGCGGGCTGTGCACGGCTACGCCGTCCGCCAGCCTGAGGAACTCGAGCAGTTCTGGCCCGGCGTTTCGCGCGCCTCCACCCACCTTGACTACCACTCGCTCGGCAGCCATGATTTGATCCACCGCGCGCGCATAGGCCCCATCGTCCGCCGCTGCGCCCAGAGATGGCGGCGCTCCCACGGGCAATTCGTCCAGGTTAAACTGGGAGATCATGGCAGCCTGCGTATTCATGGGCATCAGCAGGAAAAAAGGCCCCGCGCGATGGGGATGCTCGACGGCGTTGAGGCCGCGCCGCAAGGCAGTACCCACTGCCGCCGGTGTGTGCAGCGTATAGGCGCTTCCCATCACAGAGAACAGACGCAGGAACAACGCTTGCTCGGGGCGAGCGATCTGCTGCATGTTCGGCCCCTCGTCCTCGGTGGTCTCGTCTCCCAGCAAGAACCAGACGCCCAGCCCATCGCTCACCGGAACCAGAGACCCCGCCAGCGCGTGCATAGCCCCCGGCCCGATAGAGGTCATCACGCAAGCCTTCTCCCCCGTGACCCATCGCAACGCGGCAGCCGCATGGACGGCTTCTGTCTCATGGCGCACAGCAAACATCTTGACCAGCCCCGCCGACTCGTACACGCGCAACACTTCGCCAAGCTCCGTGCAGCCGTGGCCTAGAATGCCAATAAAGCGGGTCACCCCTTGCCGCAACAGCCCAAGGACAATCGCTTCCGATAGAGTCAAGTCCACCCGGCGGGGCAACGCCCCCGTCGCCAAAGCCTGGTCAATGCTGCCTGCCTCGCGAATGGCCCGTGCCCGAGCCGCACGTTCCCGTGCCAGTACATCTATAGACATGGTATTTCCTTCCCTTTATGCTATAATGGAATGATGGCTCCAAGGGGTTATACCACAAGTCAGCCTGTCGGGCAAAGCTCAGAGACTTTACAGGCAGCTTGCCATCACGTAAACTCCGAGGAATAAGGAGTATGCTGGAGATATGTTGTACGCTCGCAAATCCGAACATTTGCAGATTTGTCTGAACGAGCGCGTACGCTCCGCCACGACCACCGGGTTAGAACGCTACCACTTGATTCACCAGGCCCTCCCCGAAATGGCCCTGGAAGAGGTCAGCACAGCCACCGAATTTCTGGGCCACCCACTCAACGCCCCTCTACTCATCTCGTCCATGACCGGCGGCACTGCTCTCGCGCAGATGGTCAATCAACGGCTCGCCACGGCCGCACAAGAGCTGGGGCTGGCGATGGGCCTGGGGTCGCAGCGCACCGCCATCGAGGAACCGGCGCTCGCCCAGACGTTTCAGGTGCGCCATCTGGCGCCCGACGCGCTGCTATTCGCCAATCTGGGCGCGGTTCAGCTCAACTATGGCTATGGCCCGGAGGAGTGCTTGCGCGCAGTGGAAACCCTGGAGGCCGATGCGCTCGTCTTGCATTTGAACCCGCTGCAGGAAGCCCTGCAACCGGAGGGAGATACCAACTTTGCCGGGCTGCTGGAAAAGATCGGCCAGGTCTGCCATGCCCTGCCCGTGCCCGTGATCGTCAAAGAAGTAGGCTGGGGCCTTTCGCAAGCCGCCGCGCAGGCGCTCCGCCAGGTGGGAGTGGCCGCGCTGGATGTGGCGGGCGCTGGCGGCACCTCCTGGAGCGAAGTCGAGCGCCATCGCAGCGCCTCCCCGGCAGACGCCGAAATAGCCGCGCCCTTTGTGGATTGGGGCATCCCCACCGCCGAGTCGCTCACGCAGGTGCGCCAGGTCTGCCCCGACACGCCCCTCATCGCCAGCGGGGGCATCACCAACGGCGTAGAAGTGGGCGTCTGCCTTGCTCTGGGGGCCAACCTCGTCGGGATGGCATACCCCCTCTTGCGCCCGGCCACGGAATCGGCCCAGGCAGTCATTGAAAAGCTGACAATCGTCTTGCGTCAGTTGCGAGTAGCCATGTTTTGTAGCGGGGCGGCCTCCATCGCCAGGTTGGACAGGTCCCGCCTGATGCTCAGGAGCGAATAGGAATGACAGAATTGAACGGATATCTGCACGCCGTCGAGGCGGAACTGCGGGATATACTGACCCCCTGCGAAGATCAGGTGGCCCCGCTCTACCAGATGATGCAGTATCATCTGGGCTGGCTCAACCAGCACTTTGAGCCGGATAACGGCTCCGGGGGCAAGCGCCTGCGCCCGGCCATGTGCCTGCTGGCCTGTGAGGCAGTGGGCGGCGATTGGCGCTCGGCCCTGCCCGTGGCCTGCGCCATCGAACTGATCCACAACTTTTCGCTGCTGCACGACGACATCGAAGACGACAGCGCCACCAGACGCCACCGCACGACCGTCTGGGCGCTGTGGGGGATCGCCCAGGGGATCAACACCGGCGACGCCATGTGGGCCATCTCCCGGCTGGCCGTTTTCCGCCTCAGGCGACACGGGTTCCCGCCAGAAACGATCCTGCGCGTGAGCGAGCTGCTCGACCGTAGCTGCCTGGAGCTTTGCACCGGCCAATACCTGGATATCGACTTTGAGCGCCAGGACGGGGTATCCCTCGCCACCTACAAGCGCATGATCCTGGGCAAAACGGCCGCGCTGCTCTCCGGCGCGTTGGGGGCGGGCGCCATCGTCGGCGGGGCCAATGACGCCACCGTACGGGCTTACCAGGAGTTTGGCCGGGAGCTGGGGCTGGCTTTCCAGATCACGGATGATATTCTGGGCATATGGGGAGACCCCCAGGTCACCGGCAAATCTGCGGCGAGTGACATCCTGACCAAAAAGAAAACGCTGCCGGTGCTGTATGCCTTTCAGTGGGAAAACGAACAGGGCTATACCGATCTTGAGCGCATCTACTCCCAGCCAACGATAGCATCAGAGGACATCCCCACCGTCCTGAACCTGTTGGATCGCGCCGGGGCGCTGGAGTATGCCAAAAGTCAGGCCGCGGAACACCAGGCCAGAACGCTGGCCCATCTCGATGCCACCCAGATTACCAATCCCGCCCAAGACAAGCTGCGCGAGCTTGCCCTATCCATTGTAGACCGCTCGCACTGAACGCGCCGCGCCCTAGTCTGCCAGACCTCGCCCCTGGCCCCTCTCTAGATTTGGTTCAGCGGCGAACAGGTAGCGCAAGCCCGCGCCTACTCATTGGACCGCCGGCTTCCAGCCGGCATATATGAAGCCGCCAAGGATGGCTAATGGCGCTAACTTTTCGTGGGTCAAGTGTTGGGGCAGAGTCGAAGGTGCCCTCATCCGCCCTTCGGGCACCGGCATACATGCCGCTTTCTCCCGGGGGGAGAAGGCGGTAAGCGCGGCAATCTGCCACCGGCATACATGCCGCCCTCGCCCCCTGGGAGAGTGCGGCATGCATGCCGGGCGGCTGGGTACAGCCGGGGGTGAGGGTGGTGAGGCGGATCTGCTGGCCGTGACAATCAAATGTTAGTGCCATTGGCCAAGGATGGCGGCGGTCCAATGAGCGCGGGCTTGTAGGGAAACTTATTTCGGGCACTCGGCGTCCTATATATAACGAGCCTGCATGGGCGCGGCAGGTCGCTGCGCGATGGCCTGTCATGCGCCCTCTGCAAGGCAGCACTCTCTGACGCGAGACGGTTAGCCATATTGCAACAGGTGGGGAACCATGCGCCGCTGGATCATGCGCCTGATCGGCGCCATGCTGGCAATTCTATGCTTGCTCTTGGGCCTGTTTCTCTGGCGACCCGGCCTGCTGCTGGGGTTGCCCGGTTCCCCCTTGTCGCAATCGCAAACGCTGGCCCCCTCCAGCCTGATTCTCGACCAGCAGGGACGCTTGCTATACGAGATCATGGACCCGCACACCGGCTCGCACCGCCCGCTGGCGTTCGCCGAAATCCCCCTGCCTCTCAGGCAGGCCATCATCGCCACCGAAGACGCCACTTTTTACCACAACCCCGGCGTAGACCCCGTCGCCATCGCGCGCGCCCTGTGGATCAACTGGCGCAGCGGTGAGATTCGCTCCGGCGCCAGCACCATCACCCAGCAAGTGGCGCGCAACCTGCTCATGCCCGCCGAGGAACGCCACGCGCAGACGTGGCAGCGCAAGGCCCGCGAATCGCTGCTGGCCTATTACCTCACCCGCACCATGACCAAAGACGACATTCTGGCCCTGTACCTCAACGAGACCTATTTCGGCAACCTGGCTTTCGGCGTCGAGGCCGCCGCCCGCGCCTATTTCGGCAAACCCGCGTCGCAGTTGGACCTGGCCGAATGCGCCTTGCTGGCCGGTCTGCCACAATCTCCTTCCGCCTACAACCCGCTTACCAACCTGCCCGCCGCCAAACAGCGCCAGCAAGTGGTGCTGCAACTGATGGTCAAAGCGGGCTATATCACCGCCGAGCGGGCAGACATGGCCTATCGCGAGCCGCTCCAGTTCGCCAGCGCGCCGCTGGACATCCAGGCGCCCCACTTTTGCATGTTGGTACGCGAGCAACTGACCGACCTGCTGGGCGAGGAAACGCTGCGCCGGGGAGGGCTGCGCGTCTATACCACACTCGCCCTCGACCTGCAACGCGCCGCCGAAGCCCAGGTGCGCCGCCACCTGGCCCAATTGAACGAACCAACGCCAGACGCGCCAGTTCACAACGTCCATAACGCCGCCGTGGTCGTGTTGGACCCCCACGATGGCGCGGTGCGGGTGATGGTCGGCAGCCCGGACTATTTCGACCCGTCCATTGACGGCGCGGTGAACGCAACGCTGGCCCTGCGCCAGCCCGGCTCGGCCATCAAGCCCGTCACCTATGCCGCCGCCCTATCCCAGGGGTATTATTCCCCCGCCACGGTGTTCGCCGACGTGCGCTCCTCCTTTACCACGCGAGAGGGGCGGCCCTATGTGCCCATCAATTACGACTATCGGTATCACGGCCTGGTCTCCTTGCGGGTTGCACTCGCTTCGTCGTACAATGTGGTTGCCGTCAAGCTGCTGGACGAGATCGGCCTGGACGCTTTTGTGTCTACAGGCCGCGCGCTGGGCCTGACCACCCTGGACGACGCCAACCGCTACGGGCTGGCGCTCACCCTGGGAAGCTGCGAGGTGTCCCTGCTGCAACTGGCCTCGGCCTATGGCGCGTTCGCCAACGGAGGCCAGCTCGTTCAGCCGCGCTTGGTCGAGCGGGTAGAAGACAATCAGGGCCGCGTGCTCTATCAGGCCGCTCCCCCGCAACCCCAGCAGGTGCTGGAGGAGCGCGTCGCCTATCTCATCACCGATATCCTGTCGGACCATGCGGCCCGCGTGCCCGGCTTTGGCGAATCCAGCCCGCTCGAATTGCCGTTTGCCGCCGCCGTCAAAACTGGCACGACTACCGATTGGCGCGACAACTGGACGATAGGCTATTCCACCGAGTTGGTGGTAGGTGTCTGGGTGGGCAATGCCGATAACCAGCCGATGGTGCGCGTGTCGGGGGTTAGCGGCGCAGCGCCCATCTGGAACGAGGTCATGCGGGCAGCCCACCCGCAAGACCCGGCCCGGATAGCCACCTTCACCCGGCCACCAGGGATCGCCGAGGTGACGGTGTGCGCCGAGTCGGGCCTGCTGCCCACTGCCGCCTGCCCGCACCGCAAGGCAGAGCTGTTTCTGCGCGAGCGCGTGCCCGCACAGTCGTGCAGCCTGCATCGGCTGGTGGCCTTTGATACGCGCACCGGACAGGTGGCCGACGAGGAGGTGCCCGCCGAGTATCGCCAGTTGCGGCGCGTCACCCTGTGGCCTGCGGAGGCGTTGGCATGGGCGGAGGAAGAGGGGCTGGCGCTGCCGCCGTCCGTTCGCACCGCCATTCAGGCGGGCCAGGGGCAGCCCGCGCACAACGCCGAGGCCAGCGCCCAACCAAACACTATCGAGGCAGCGACGCCTCCGCTCGCTCTGACCAGCCCCGATCACGGCAGCGGGTTCCGCCTTTCGCCCGAACTGCCCGCCGAATATCAGCAGATCGAGGTAGTGGCATCCAGCCCACCAGAAGCGAAGCTGCAAGATGTTACCTTGTGGATTGATGGGAAGCCAGCGCACGTCTGGCCTGCCCCGCCCTACAGGCTCTTGTGGCCGCTCACCCCCGGAGAGCACGAGTTCCGGGTGTCGGGCCGCAACAGCCAGGGAACGATTACCAGCGAATCCGTCCGAATTACTGTGTACCAGGGGACTGTAGAAAGGAACGACCCATGAAGCAGCTACATATCATCTGGTCGCTTATCTTGCTTATTGCCATTACCGCCAGCCTCGCAGGTTGCGGAGCCAAACCCACGCCCACGGCCATCCCCGACGTCTCGACGGAAACCAGGGTCGCGACCGAGCCAACCGCCGAGGCGACCCCTTTGCCTCCCCAGCCGCCACGGGTGCTAGAGCGCACGCCGGAACGCGGCGAAGAGTTGCCGCCCGACGGGGCGCTGGTGCTGCGCTTTGACCAGGACATGGACCCCGCCGGGGCGGAGCAGGCTTTTCAGATTGAACCTCAGGTGCCGGGCAAGCTCTCGTGGGACGACCCGCGCACGCTGCGCTTTGTCCCCGATGCGCAGGGCTTACAGCGGGACCAGACCTACCGGGTGAAGCTGGATTCCAGCTTGCAGAGCGCCCAGGCACTCGGCCTGAAGCAGCCCGTCGAGTTTAGCTTTCGCACAGTGGGCTTTTTAGAGGTCACGGACCGCTTCCCCATGCCGGGGGATAGCGACGTGCCGACGGACACGACCATCCGCGTGGTGTTCAACCGGCCCGTCGTCCCGCTCACTTCTGTCGAGGCGCAGGCAACCCTGACCAACCCGCTGAGCTTTGAGCCAGACATCGAGGGCACAGGCCGCTGGGTGAATACGTCCATCTACACCTTTGAGCCAGACGCGCCCCTCCTGCCGGGCACAGAGTACACCGCCAGACTGAACACCCAACTGCAAGATACCACCGGCGGCGTGCCACAGGAGAATTACGCCTGGAGCTTTACCACCCAGCTACCGGCGATCATCGCCACCAACCCTATGCCAGAGGGCAGGATCATCTCCCCGCTGGCAGTGGTGGAATTGGGCTTTAACCAGCCGATGGATCGGGAAGAGACCGAGAGCCGGTTCTCGCTAATCGCTACGAGTAGCGGCGCCGCCGTAGACGGCAGCCTAGCATGGGAAGATAATGTGCTGCGCTTTACCCCCGCCGAGCCGCTCGCGCGCGGCGAGACCTATCGGGGCACGCTGGAAGCGGGCGCTCCCGCCGCCAGCGGCCACGCCGCCATTAACGACCCCTGGACGTGGGAGTTCCAGGTGGCCGAATTGCCGGGCGTGGTCTCGTTCACGCCGCGCAACGGCGATACCGGCGTGGATTTAGGCCGCGGTATCCAGATCGAGTTCACCTGCCCCATCAGCCGGGCGACCTTCCTGGAGGGCTTTCACATCACGCCCACCATGCCCATCTACGACTACTGGCAAGAGGATGACCGCATCGTCAACCTGGCCGCCTATTTCAAGCCCTCCACGCGCTATACCGTCTCGCTCGACGAGCGCATTCTGGGGCGTTGGGGCGAGCCACTGGCCGAGCCGGTGAGCTTGACGTTCGTCACAGCCCCCTATGACCCGATGGTATCGCTGGACGTGCCGGGACTGGTCGGAACCTATAACGCCTATGGGACACCGTCCGTCCGCGTACACTATCGCAATGTCTCGCGGCTGAACCTGGTGCTCTATACGCTGACCCCCGACGATTTCGTGAACCTGACCAAAGAGAATAGCTGGCAGCAGATAGAGCGGTTCCGGCCCGCCAAGGATCGGCTGGTGCGTAGCTGGACGCAGCCCGTGCGCGCACCGCTCAACGAAATCGGCGTCTATGAGACACCGCTGGCCGAGGCGAACGCCAAGCTACCCTCCGGCTTTTACTTCCTGGAGGTGAACGCGCCCGAAATGGGGCAGGTCATTCGCCACCTCTTTGTCGTCTCGGACACCAACCTGACGCTAAAAGCCACGCAAACCGAGGCGCTGGTCTGGGCCACCGACCTGCGTTCCGGCCAGCCGGTGCGGGGGATCCCCCTCACCGTGTATAACGCCCAGGGCGTAAAGGTCGCCGAGGCCACCACCGGCGCGGACGGCGTCGCCACGATGGAAATTCCCACCCAGGACCCCTGGTCGCCGTTGATCGTCCTTGGAGAGCGCGGCGACGGCTATGTGGGAGTGCTACGCGATTGGTCGCAGGGCATCAGCCCGTGGGAGTTCGGCTTGCCCAATACGTCGTTACAAGAGCAATATCGGCCGTTCTTCTATACCGAGCGACGCATCTATCGCCCCGGCCAGATGGTCTATTTCAAAGGCATCTTGCGGCTGGATGACGACGGCGACTATACCTTGCCGCCCGCCGGAACGCCGTTGCAGGTAGTTGCGATAGACGGCCAGGGCCGCGAGTTCTGGCAGGCCAGCCTCCCCCTCAGCAGCGCGGGCACGTTCTACGGCCAGTTCCCGTTGAGCGAGGACGCGAGCCTGGGCTACTATAGCATCGAGGCCAACTATCAAGATTATCACTTTGGCACCAGCTTCCAGGTGGCCGAGTATCGCAAGCCCGAATTCCAGGTGAGCGTCACCCTGAATGAGAGCGACTATATCCAGGGCGACACCATCCAGGCGGTGGCCGAGGCCAGCTATTTCTTTGGCGGGCCAGTGAGCAATGCCGCCGTCACCTGGCGAGTGCTGCGCCAGCCCTACACCTTTGATCGGTGGCAGGGCGAGGGCTACTATAGCTTTACCGACTATGACCCCTTTGAGGAATCGTTTGGCATGACCGCCTTTGGCGAACTCGTCACCGAGGGGCGGGGCAAAACCAACGCCCAGGGGCAGTTCACCGTCGAAATCCCCGCCGACATTTCCAAGTGGGTCCAGAGCCAGACCTACACCATCGAAATGTCTGTCGTGGATGTGAATAACCAGGAGACCAGCGCCCGCAGTTCCGCCGTGATACACAAGGGCGCGTTCTACATCGGCCTGTCGCCCGTGGCCTATGTCGGCACAGCCGGTGAGCGGCAAGACGTGCGGGTGATTACCGTGGATACCCAGGGAATGACCCACACCCAGCAAACGCTGGACGTCGTGTTCTATCAGCACGAGTGGTATAGCGTGCAGGAGCAGGCGGACGACGGCCAATTCTACTGGACGAACAAGGTCAAGGATACGCCCGTCG
>JAAYXX010000106.1 GCA_012515695.1 Chloroflexota bacterium | reverse complement strand
GCTTTATTAGCAAGCGCGGCTACTGCCCCATCTCTCCCAACGCATACGAAATGGCCGCCAGCGCGACGATACCGGCGGTCTCGGTACGCAAGATGCGCGGCCCCAGGGAGATGGGCTGCACGCCCTGTTGGCGGGCCAGCTCTATTTCGGCTGGCTCAAAGCCTCCTTCGGGGCCGATGAACAGGTCCACCTGCTGCGGCGCGGCGGCCTGCGACTCGAGCACGGCCCGCAAAGGCCGGGCGGTTGGCTCGACCGTGGCGATCAGGGAGAGGTGGCCGTCGGCGGCCTGGGATAGAGCTTGCTCCAGAGACATGGGCGGGGTTAGTTCGGGGATGCGCGCGCGCCCCGACTGTTCGGCGGCCTCGGTGAGGATGCGCCGCCAGCGTTCCAGCTTGTTCTCCGACACGTCGCCCTGCAACAGTGAGCGCCGGGTAATGGTCGGCGTAAAGCAGGCCGCGCCCAACTCGGTGCCCTTTTGCAGCACCCAATCCAGCTTTTTCTCCGACGTAAGGGCCTGATACAGACAGAGGCGCGTGCGGGGTTCGGTTTGGGGCTGCCAGCGGTGAACGGGGTGGGCCTGTACGCTCTGGGGGGTGAGTTGGTCCAACTCGACCTCCACCGCCCACCCCGAATTATCCAGCAAGACGATGTGGTCGCCGGGGCGCATGCGTAGCACGCGCACCAACTGATGAGCCAGGGGACCCGTCAGGCTGAGGCGTTCGCCTTCCAGCCACGACGGGGGCACAAAGAACCGGTGCATGTCCCTAGTCCTTTTGGCAGATAAGCGCTACCCAGTCCTTTTCTTCCAGGCGCTCTACCAGCGAAAGGCCGACCTCGGCCAGCCGCTCTATTACCCTGTCTGCCCCGTCGGTGATAATTCCCGAAGCCACCACCAGTCCACCCTGACGGACGGCGGCGGCTATGCCGGGGGCCATCACGACGATCACCCCGGCCAGGATGTTCACCAGGGCCAGGTCATAGTAGCCTGGCCGGTTGTGCACGGGGATTTCGGGGCTGCGGTCGCTGCCCGCGAGTGTGCCATGCTCTACCTGGATGACGTCCTGCACCTTGTTCAGGGCCACGTTCTCTCTGGTGGCGGCCACCGAGATGGGGTCTACGTCAATAGCCATCACGCTCTCTGCCCCTTGCAGGGCCGCCGAGATCGCCAGAATGCCCGAGCCGGTGCCCACGTCCAGCACGCGCATGCCCGGCTGCAAGACGCGCTCGATAGCCACCAGACACAGCCGCGTGGTGGGATGCTGGCCGGTGCCAAAGGCCATGCCAGGGTCCAGGTGGATGATGACCTCATCCGGCTGAGGGGTGTATTCCCGCCAGGTGGGCACGATCACCGTTCGCTGGCCGACATGCTGCGGGGGAAAATAGGCTTTCCACGACTCGGCCCAGTCTTCGGGTTCGAGCGTTCTGATGTGCGGCTCCGAGATGACGTTGCTCCTGCTCAACAGCAGCAGGGCGATTTCCAGCTTTTGCAGGGTCTCTTCATCCCAGACGGGCAAAAAGCCCTTGATCGTTACCCGATCGTCAGAGGTTACGGGTGCGGTGTCGAGGTCTTGCTCGACTACCGCGCCCCCCGCGCAATAACGGCCCAACAGGGCCGTGATATCGTCCGTGGCTTCGCGTTCAGCCTGGACGCTGATTTCTGTCCAACGTTGTTGTTTAAGTGCTGCCATCATCTATATACCCAACGCATCCTTGAGGCGTTCAAAAAGGTTCTTCTCCTCTTGCGGAACTACATTATTGCCCAATGTTTTGCCCAGCTCGCTCAATAGCCGCTTCTGCTCGGCGTTGAGGTTGGTCGGAACGACCACATTCACCATGACGACCTCGTCGCCGCGTCCGCCACGGTTCAGGCGGGGCACTCCCGCCCCCCTGATGCGGAACACGCTGCCGGTCTGCGTGCCAGCCGGGATGGAGAGCTTTTCCTCGGCTTCCAGCGTTGGCACGGTGATTTCATCGCCCAGCGCCGCCTGAGCGATGTTGATGTTGATGCTCAACAGAATATCGTCCTCGCGCCGCTGGAAATACTTGTGCGGCTTGACGTGCAACACCACATACAGGTTGCCCGCCGGGCCGCCGTACGTGCCCGCTTCTCCTTCGCCGGTGATGCGGATGCGCGTGCCGTCGTCTACACCGGCTGGGATGTTGATGGACAGCTTGCGGCTGCGCTCCACTGTCTGCGTGCCGTGGCAGGTTGAGCAGGGCGTCTGAACGATCTCGCCTGCGCCGCCACAGCGGGGGCAAATGGAAACGTTGACAAACGAGCCAAAGATAGATTGCTGGGCGCGACGCACCTGGCCCGTGCCGCCGCATTCGGGGCAGCGAATGGGCGATGTGCCCGGCTCTGCTCCCGTCCCCCGGCAGGTGGGGCATATCTCGTGTCGGCTGACCTCGATCTCTTTTTCGGCACCGAAAACGGCCTCT
The DNA here is from genome assembly GCA_012515695.1 of Chloroflexota bacterium. GTDB lineage: Bacteria > Chloroflexota > Anaerolineae > UBA1429 > UBA1429 > JAAYXX01. Next base: position 1,364 of record JAAYXX010000106.1, on the reverse strand, counting down.
TCAAAGGCGATGTACATATCATAGCGCAGGTCAGCGCCCCGACGCGGTCCCTGGCGGGCGGCTGTGCGCGTGCCAAAACCGAAAAAGTCCTCGAAAATATCTCCGAGGTCCCCAAAGCCACCAAAGCCAAAGCCGCCCATATCCCCCTGGTTGACTCCTTCGTGGCCATAGCGGTCGTACATAGCCCGCTTTTGGTCATCCGAGATGACATGATAGGCTTCGTTTATTTCCTTAAATTTGTTTTCCGCATCTGGGCTTTTGTTGACGTCTGGGTGATGTTGGCGTGCCAATCGGCGATATGCCGAGCGGATTTCGTCTTTGCCCGCGGAGCGTGGCACTCCCAGGATTTCGTAATAATCACGTTTAGCGGAAGACATGTACCTGACCTATCTCTTACAAATTGAATTTACATATGCTGCCGAGTAGTTTACACCGATTACAGGGCAACGTCAAAGCAGAGACAACCTGAAAGCCTTGGCTTTCAGGTTGTCTCGGTTTATTGATATTGGGAGGCTTCTAGACCTCTCGGAACTCGCCTTCTACGGTTTCCTCGCCCTCATGGCCGCCTTCTTCGCCACCGGGAGGGGGCGTGGGGCCGCCGCCGGGCTGCTGCTGGTACATCGAAGCGCCTGCCTGCTGTACGGCCTGCGAAAGCTCGTTGCTGCGCTGGCGTATCTGGTCGACGTTACCACTCTGCAAGGCATCGCGCACGGCCTGGATTTTGCTCTCGATGTCGGACCGCACATCCGCGGGGACCTTGTCGCCTGCATCGCGGAGCATCTTTTCGGCTGTGTAGGCCAGGGTGTCGGCCTGGTTGCGCTGCTCGATCTCTTCTTTTCGCCGCTTGTCTTCCTGCTCGTGCTCTTGCGATTCGCGCACCATGCGGTCAATCTCTTCTTTTGTGAGACCGCTGGAGGCGGTAATGGTGATCTTTTGCTCGCGGCCAGTGGCCCGGTCTTTGGCAGATACGTGCAGGATACCGTCCGCGTCGATGTCAAAAGTCACCTCAATTTGCGGCACGCCACGCGGCGCGGGCGGAATACCATCCAGCACAAAGGTGCCCAATTGCTTGTTGTCGGCAGCCATCGGGCGCTCGCCCTGTACCACGATGATCTGCACTTGCGTCTGACCATCGGCCGCAGTGGAGAACACCTGGCTCTTGCGGGTGGGGATGGTGGTGTTGCGCTCGATGAGCGGCGTCGCCACACCGCCGAGGGTCTCGATGCCCAGGGTCAGCGGCGTCACGTCGAGGAGCAGAACATCCTTGACCTCGCCGCCCAGTACGCCAGCCTGGATCGCGGCGCCGATGGCCACAACCTCGTCGGGGTTGACACCCTTGTGCGGCTCGCGGCCAAAGAACTTGC
>JAAYXX010000105.1 GCA_012515695.1 Chloroflexota bacterium | reverse complement strand
GCTGCTGCCTCGCAACCCCTCGATGAGTTCCAGCACTTCTTTGCGTCCGAGAGGGTCCAGCGCGCTTACTGGCTCGTCCAGCAGCAGCACCGGCGGCTTGTGTACCAGCGCCTGCGCCAGCCCCAAGCGTTGCCGCATGCCCCGCGAAAACCCGCCAATGCGCCGCCCGGCGACATCCTCCAGCCCCACCAGTGCCAGCAACTCCCTGGCGCGGCTGGACCGCTCGCCTGCGTCAAGCCCGTAAATGCGCCCCACATAGTCCAGATACTCGCGTGGCGTCATCCAGGAGTAGAACGCCGGTTCTTCGGGCAAATAGCCCACTCGCTGAGCCACCGCCTCCTGCGCCAGTCCTACCTCTGCCCCAGCTACCCAGGCCCGCCCGCCCGTTGCGCGCGCCAGCCCGGTCAGGATGCGCAGAGTGGTCGTCTTCCCAGCGCCATTCGGCCCCAGGAAGCCAAACACCGTCCCTTCCTCCACGTTCAGCGTCAGACCGTCCAGCGCGTGCACAGCGCCAAACGTGCGCCGCAATTCCTCTATGCGGATAGCTGCCGTCATTCTTCACGCCCAATCAGGAAGTAGACGATGGGGCCAATCAACTCCCCCAGGACGATAATCAGCACCCACATCCATTTGGGGCCTCGCGTCTTCTCGCGGCGCGACAGGTCAACCAGCGCGAAAATCATCAGCGCCAGTTGCACGGCAACAATTGGTAACAGCAACAAGATCAGCGTGCGATCAGGCATATCGTCCTCCTTTTATGCAGCGGGGAACCACCGCAACAACTCTCGCGCCACCAGTTCGTGCCCGGCGCGATTCGGGTGATTGATCCACGACATCAGGTCGGAAAGCTCCCCTACCTCTCGTTGGTAGCGTGCAAACGCCGCCAGGCTGTCCACCAACCCCACGCCATACTCCGCCGCCAGTGCGCGTATCTGCGCCGCGTGCTGGCGCAACGGCCACTGCTCTTCGGGCGGCGCGTCTGGCTCCTGCGTCACGTCGGGCGTTGGGGTCAACAGCAACACCTTGACGTTGCGCTCTAACGCCTGCTCGATCATCTGCACCCAGGCGGCGCGGGCCGCCTCCAGCCCCACCCCCCGATCATTGAGGCCATAGTCTATGGTCAACACATCCGGGCGGTGACAGAGCACCTCCTCCGCAAAGCGGGCCGCCCCGCTGGGCGAGCTTTCGCCGCCAATCGCCGTCACGATTACATTCACCACAGCATACGGAAAGCGATGCTTGAGACCTCGATGCAGCAAATGAGGATAGGCGTTGAACGTGTCCACCATCGGAGTAGCGAAATAGCCAGAGGGAACGCTATGGCCGTGGCAGACAATGTTCACCGTCCGGTTCTCCGGCCAGTACGTGCGAAGCACCGCGGCAATGTCGGCAAGGTACTCGCGAGGGTTGGCGATGGGCATGATGATCCTCCTGAGAAAAAGATTTGTCTATCGGCGTTTCGGTGGCCGGATCGTCCAGCCGTCTATCAGGTGGAGCAAGGCCAGCAGCGGGTGATGCACCAGCATACGCGGCCCCGCGTAGCGCATCACCGCCCGCACCCGCTCGCGCATCTCGGGCTGGTAGCAGTGCACTGGACACCGGGCGCAGGTCGGCTTGCTCCCCTGGAATGGGCATTTGTTCAGGCGGGCGCGAGCATAGGCCAGCAACTCGGCACAATCCGCACAGAGCGCCCACGACGAAGCATGTCGCTGGCGACAATACAGCCGAATCATCGCCTCCACCGTCCTGGCTTCCCTCTCCACCCGTGGATGCACTTCAGACACGCGCCATTCCTTCCTGTCTGTCACACGGGGAGCAGTCCCCCCATCCCGTCCAGCGCCTCGATTATGCCCTACTAGCCCGCCATTGGCAAGCGCAGCGCCCGACGAGCGGCCCCCTACCACATGGGCAACCCGCCGGGCGCTGATCGTTGCGACGCTCACCGATACGTCAGTAGGCGCTAGTCCGAGTCTTCTTCCTCGTCCCTCTCCGCCTCTAGCACAGAGAGGTCGGCCAGCAGGTCTCGCGGCGATACGCGCACGTGCCGCTTCCACAGTTCCTCCAACACCGCGTCGGGGACACAACGCACCCCTTGCGACTGAAAGTACTCGCCAACCCGCCAGATATCCCGCCGCAGGATGTCATACGCATTGGGATTGTTGTAGCAATCCGTTACCTGGGGAAAGTCAATCAGCGTGATCTTGCCTTCCCAGTAAAGGATATTGTAGGCGGACAGGTCCCCGTGAATCTTGCCAAGCGACAGCATCAGATCGATGTTATAGAGCACCTGGCCCCACAGCGCCGTAGCTTCCCGCAGGGGCAGCCGCACGCCGTTCAGCGTAGGAGCCGCCATATGCTCGTCGCCGTGATAGCTCATCAAGACGGCGTTCTCCGCAGCCTCCACAGGCCGGGGCACATCCGCACCCGCCTGGTACAGCATTTGCATCGTCGCATACTCGTGCATCAACCATGACGTCTGCGATACCTGCACGCCGAACGCCGTCTTCTTGCCGATGGCCCGCATGGTGCGACTGTCGTTCTTTTTTACCTCTTTGCCATCCGACGCCAGGATTTCGCGCCCCTCACGGTAAACATAGTCGTTCCGCATGGTGCGATACATGCGCGGGCGGTACACCTTGGCCGCCAGGAACTCGACGCCGGTCAGCGGGTGGGCCAGACAGCGGTAGACGCTGGCTTCCTTGCCCCCCTTGACCTGCGCTACCACGTCAGTGATCAACTGCTGGTCGTAGAAACCACTCAGCGAAGACAGCAACCACTGCTCCTCATGGCGCGCAGCCTGATATGTCGGATGAAAGCCCGCCTCCAACCCGGTTGTGTCGGCCAGTTCGGCCACCGCCTCATCTGGCTCCTTGCGGGGTGTCGGGTTGCGCCGCGTGCGACGCTGTCGCCGGGCCTGGCGGTCTGTTTGCATGGGATCAAACATATCCTCGTATTCCGCATACTTGGTCGGATATGTGTCGTCTGTACTCACTCTCTATCTCCTGTTGTTCATACGCACGCCCCCACCAGGGTTGTGCGCGTAATGAGCAATGCAATTCTGTGGTTAATCCATTCTCCGCTTATCGGCAACACTCTGCCCCACATCTGAACCTTTTCATCCACAATGGCCATTTCTCCTGCCTCCTCTCCTTTGCATACAAAAAGGCCACGAGCAATACACTCATGGCCTTGGTCAGGTCTGTATGACCCAAACAAAAAGCCACGAGCGCCCTTGCTGTTCGCAAGGTCAGGACGATCAACTCGCCTGCCCACAGGGCAACTCGTGGCTAGCTATACCATTAGGTGCTGGGGAAACCTACCCGGAACCAGTTACATCTCTCCGGCCATCCCCAGGGCTGAACCCTTGTTCAGCGCGCGTGCGGCGCGGTACTGTCGTGCGCCAACCTCAAGCAACCATCGAGGTGAGCGAGGTCGTCATTAGTTTCAATTCCCTGGTTATTTCTTGCACTTGAGCCATCTGCTCACCTCCAGTCCTTACACAAAATGCGTTCTATCCAACCAATTCAATATACTGCCATTCTGAACGACTGTCAATACCCTTTTTCGCAAATCTACCCGCGAATCCCCTTGCGTCCGTCCGGATCATTGGAACGCACACATATCCTCGATGCTATAGGACTTGTTGGCATACCCGAACTGGTTCAGCAGCGCCACGCCCGACTCATCCTCTTGCACCGCCTCGCGCACCGCCTCACATGCCGCCTGAAGATCGCCCCCCTGCTGATAGGCTCCCCAGAAGCTCTGCGCATACCCGGCATACACGCACCCCGGCAACGCTGCGTCGGCGAAATCAGCCTGCAACGCCTCATGCGTGGCCTCTGCCGCCGCATCATCTCCCATCGCTACCTGGGCCAACATGCTCCGATAACGCGCATATGCCTCCAGCGCGCGCTCCCATCCCTCATACGGTTCCCAGTCCTTGGTCAGCGTCTCATCCTGGTAAGACCGGGCATAGAGCGCCAGCGCCTCCGCATATTTCCCTTGGGTCAACAGGACATCCGCATCGTTAATCAGGTGGATGGGGTGCTGGTTGGAGGTTACGCGCTCCTCGGCCAGCACATAGTGCGCTCCGTCCCAACGATAGGTGTGCTCGAAGGTGCGCTGCGGTCCCGCCCCCACCGAATCAATCATCCCAACCTGCACAACGATCTCTCGCGCCTGACCTTCCGTGCTGTCCACAACGCGGAATTCGGCGCCCGGCACATCGATCGGCTCGACGAACAGCGGCTCCCAATGTCCCGACGCGTCCCACCGCACCCCCTTGAGCGCGTGGAAACAGGTGTGCGCCCCGCAGGTTCGCACCGTATACAGCAGGTCGTTCCGCCCGTCCCCGTCCAGGTCGTCCAGGGACACGATTTGTGGATAGCTGTAGCCTGCTCCCGGTAGTTCCTCATAGGCCAGATCAAACCGCCCCATCCCTGCGCTCACATAAACGAACAACCCGCCTGTTGGCATCAACCAAGGCACATAGTCAGGATCGGCCTCCGGCATCAGTGCCACGACCACCACGTCGTTCACCCCGTCGCCGTTCACGTCCACGTCATTCCGCACCATGCCGCTGCCATCAGGAATAGCCCCCCAGCCTTGCAGGCGCTCGGTCAGGGACTCGACCGAGCCACCTACCGCCAGATACGTGCGAATAAACTCGCCATACTCGGCAAAGGGGGGCGCGTTTTTCGGGTCGGGCAGCCCCCCGCCCTTTACCACGGGCGTCGGCGCGGGCATCGGCTCGGCAGACAGCGGCCGCAACGTGCGGGCTATCTCGTCAAACTGGGTCAGGTCGCCATATCCTACCAGCACCAGGTCGCGCCCGTTGATCACCGTCAGCAGCAAAACCACCTCACCAGCTGCCTCGCTCTCTATCTGCAAGCGCGTCGCGGGCACATTCCCCGCCAACGTCCACTGCTCCTGGCTCACCACGCGGCTCGCTTCTGTCTCGGCCTCGTCGATCAATT
>JAAYXX010000104.1 GCA_012515695.1 Chloroflexota bacterium | reverse complement strand
TCGCTCGTCTGGCGAGAGCAGGCCAAGCAGTTCCTGCGCGAGTACATCGCCCACTTGCAGGCCATCGGCCTGGCCGATCGGGTCATCGCCTACCAGACCGGCGCCGGGCACACCGGCGAATGGGTGAAAGCGGCGACCTCCATGCGCACGCCCTGCGGCGACTATTCCCAGCCCATGCGCCGCTATTTCCGCGACTGGCTGCGTGATTGTTACGACAACGACGTCGCCCAACTGCGCGCCGCCTGGGACAACCCCAACGTCACATTCGACACAGCGGAGGTGCCCCCCGCATCCGCCCAATGGCAGACCACGCACGGCTCTTTCCGCAACCCGCGCCGCGAGCAGGCAGTCATTGACTATTACCGTGCGCTCGCCGACCTGTGCGGCGGCCTGATCGTCGACTTTAACCGCACCGTCAAGGAAGCCACCAACGGCCAGGCCCTTGCGGGCGCCTTTTACGGCTACCTGCTGGAGTTGGCCTGGAACGCGGGCTTTTTCGCCGAAGGCCCCGACAGCGAATACTCCACCACTCAGCGCAGCGGCCATCTGGGACTCGCAAAAGTATTGCGTTCGCCTTATGTTGATTTTCTCGTCAGTCCCTACACTTACGGCTTTCGCGGGATCGGCGGCTATGGCACGTCCATGCCCCCTAGCGAGTCCGCTCGCCTGCACGGCAAGCTCTATATCTTGGAGGACGATACGCGCACATACCTCTCCTCTCCCCTTGCCGGGTTCGGGCGCGCCGACTCCCTCCCCGATAGCATCACCGTGCTGCAGCGCAACATGGCCGAGGTGCTCACTCGCGGCATGGGCATCTGGTGGCTGGGAAATCCCAACCATATCGACAGCACTCGCGAACCCGCCTTCCAGCCCCTCCTGAAACGCTTCCAGGAGTTGGGCACCTTTGCCCTGCAACTGGACCGCCAGCCTGCCGCCGAAATCGCCGTCTTGCTGGACGACGAGAGCTTTTTCTACGAGTCCATCCGCAATGACCTGGACCTGCCCTTGATCTTCCACCAGCGACTCTGGGGCCTCCCCAAACTGGGCGCTCCCGTCGACTATTACCTGCTGCAAGACCTGCTGGAGGACCGCCTGCCACCGTACAAGCTCTACATTTTCCTGAATCCCTTCCACCTGGACGCAACCCGCCTCCAGGCTCTTCGCGAACGCATCTGCCGAGAAGGCCGCGTCGCCCTCTGGATCTATGCCCCCGGCTATGTCGCCGATGAGCCGAACATGCAGAATATGACCGCCCTCACCGGCTTCCAATTCGCTCAGGGCGAGCGCCCTTGGGGACCGCTCATGCACGTTACCGACTTTGGACATCCCATCACCCAGGACCTGCCCCAAGACCTGGTCTGGGGCACCAATAGCCTCCTGTGCCCCCTGTTCCACCTGGACGATCCAGAAGCCCGTATCCTGGGCGACGTGGTCTACTCCCAGGGGCGTTGTCGGCCCGGCCTGGGCATCAAGTCCTTCCCCACCTGGACCAGCATCTACTGCGCCGCCCCCAACCTCCCCGCCCCGCTGCTGCGCGGCATCGC
>JAAYXX010000103.1 GCA_012515695.1 Chloroflexota bacterium | reverse complement strand
GGGTAGTTCCCGCAGGCCAGGGAGATGGCGAGGTGCGCCAATTGCTGGTCAGCCTCCAGGAGCGCGGGTTCGATGGATTCCTGTCGTTGGAGCCGCATCTGGCGCACGCTGGCGAGTTCAGCGGGTTCAGCGGGCCGGACCTGTTCGGCGTGGCCGTGGGCGCGCTGCGGGGGGTGCTGGCTGAAATAGGCGCCGAGGCCGTCTGATTTGTCTGTTTGGCAAGGGTATTCGTTTGGGTACGGAGGAGAGTATGGGACAGCCTGAAGCTATCGTCAAAGTTGTTGTTCCGGTTGCCGGTATGGGAACGCGCCTACTGCCTGCCACCAAGTCGCAGCCCAAGGAGATGCTTCCTGTGGGCAGGCGTCCGGTGGTGCAATACGTCGTCGAGGAGCTTCAGGCGGCCGGTTTGAATCAAATCTTGTTCGTGACTGGCCGCAAAAAGAGCGCCATCGAGGATCATTTTGATGCCGATCCTGAGCTGATTCGCACCTTGTCCGCAGGTGGCGGATATGAGATGCTGAAGGAACTGAACTTCACCGAGACGGATGCCAGCTTTTTCTACACGCGGCAGAGCACGCCCAAGGGATTGGCCGACGCAGTGTACCACGCGCGCAGGTTCGTGGGCGACAGCCATTTCGTGGTAGCTTTGGGCGACTCGATTATCATGAGCCGCGAGGGGTCTAGCTTTGTGCAGGATATGATCGCCACCCACTTGCAGAGCGGAGCCGCCTGCACGGTTGCCGTGGAAGAAGTCAACCCCGAAGATGTCTACCGATATGGCATCGTCAAGCCCAAGGCGGGCATGGAAGACGCCCAGGATTTCGATCTGGAAGACCTGATCGAGAAGCCGCGAGTGGACACGGCCCCCAGCAACCTGGCTATTGCGGCCCGCTACGTGTTCAGCCCGGCCATTTTCAAAGCCATTGGCCGCACCGTGCCCGACCGCAACGGAGAACTGCAATTGACCGACTCGATCCGGCTGCTGATACAACTTGGCCATCGAGTGCGCGCCATCCGCCTGAGGGCTGGGGAACGCCGGTATGACATCGGCAACTTTGAGAGCTATTTCAAAGCCTTTATCGACTTTGCCCTCGCCGATGAGAAATACGGCTACCTGGTTCGCCAATATCTAAAGCGCAAAGTGCGCGAGTTCTAGCCCTATGCAAGTTATTCAATGTTCCGCGCCAGGTCGCTGTGGGATCATTGGGAATCCCACGGATATGTATGGTGGCTCTGTAATCTCTTGTTCTGTCGAGTACCGGGCACACGTGACCATCGAGCCGGCGGACTGTCTGGAATTGGAGACTGCGGGCCAGCGCATGGTAGTGCGTAATGCGGATGATCTGGTGCTAAACGGCGACAATTTCGACATTGCGCGGGCGGTACTCGATTATTTCCGCGACGAATCGCTGCACTGCCGTCTGTCCTATAGCACCAACATCCCTGTCAAGGCAGGGGTGGCGGGTTCGACGGCGTTGACGGTCTGCATCTTGTATGGTCTGCTGGCCTTTAAGGGGTTGCGCCACAATCGCTATCGTATTGCCGAGATTGCCCGCTATATCGAGCTGAACCATTTGCGTGTTGTCTGCGGCTACCAGGATGCCTATATGTGCACCTTTGGTGGCCTCAACTATATGGATTTTCGCGATAAGCAATTCTATCGCGAAGAGGCCGAAGAGCTGTATGCCACTGTGGAGCCGCTCGACCAGTATGTGTCCGAGTTGCCCTTTGTCCTCGCGCATACTGGCGTGATCCATTCCTCCGACGCGGTCCACAAGCCCATTCGCGAGCGTTGGCTAGAGGGCGATCCGCAGGTACGCGAGGGGTATGAGAATATTGGCCGCCTGACCCGCGATGCCAAAAAGGCGCTGCTCTCGCAGGATTGGCGGCGGCTCGGCTGGTTGATGAACGAGAACCACGCCATTCAGCGCGATCTGGGCGGGTCGGGGGAGGCGAACGAACGCCTGATCAAGGTGGCGCTGGATCACGGGGCGCTCGGCGCCAAGCTGGCCGGGGCGGGCGACGGCGGCACGATCATCGCCCTCACGCTCGAG
>JAAYXX010000102.1 GCA_012515695.1 Chloroflexota bacterium | reverse complement strand
TGTAGCCGCGCCATCTTGGCGCGCAGTTTGCGATGGTTCACAGACGCGCCAGCATGGCGCTACACATGTCAGCCATCGTAACGCGTGCCAGTCTGTAGCGCCATCTTGGCGCGCAATTCGCGATGGTCCACAGACGCGCCAGGATAGCGCGGCGATACATGCTAAAAGGTCAGGGTCAGCCCGCCGTCTACCGTGAGCACCTGCCCGGTGATATAGCTGGCGTCCGGCCCGGCCAGGAACCAGGCCGCCCCCGCGATTTCCTCCGGCTGCCCGGCCCGCCGCAACGGTAGGTGATGCCCCTCTACATAGTTTTGCCGGAACCACTCGCTTTCCAACTCGTTCACCCCGTTCACCACGCTCATAGGGGTGTCTACAAAACCGGGGGCGATGGCGTTCACCAGGATATTGCGCGGGGCCAACTCTAGCGCCAGTGCGCGGCAATACTGGTTGATGGCGGCTTTGGCAACGGCGTAACTGCTGAACCCCTTTTCTACCCGCTCGCCGTGAATGGATGTGATGTGGATGGTGCGCCCGCCATCTGGCATCAGCGCGACGGCGGCCCGCGTGAGATACATCGCCCCGTTCATCATCAAGTCGAACTGCTGTCGCCAGTCGTCCAGCGACGCGGCAAAGGGGTCTGTTGGTTGGCACACTCCGGCGCAGTTTACCAGCACGTCCACCCGCCCCCACTGTTCAGCCAGCATCGCCTGAATGCGCTCTGCTGTCTGCGGATCGCCATAGTCGCCAGGGCAGGCCAGATGTTGCCCCTCCGGTAGCTCTGCCAAAAGCTGCTCTAGCAGGTGCGCCCGCCGGGCAGTCAGGCAGACGTTGTACCCCTCGGCGGCAAACCGCCGCGCCGTGGCCTTGCCAATCCCCGACGACGCGCCCGAGATGAGCGCGTTTTTCCTGTCGCTCACGCTTCCTCGCCCTCTACCGGGCCGGCGTACAGCGTCATTCGCGTGGCGAGCGTTTCCCCCGGTTGCAAGATGGAGGTGCATTGCCCCAGGCTGACGGCCTCGTTGACCGACACAGGCATGGTGGTGCAGGGTTCCAGCACCGCCGTATAGTGCCCGTCCAGCCAGCCGAACGAGGCGAACAGCCAGCAATAGGGGAACACGGCCTTGTCGAACGTATAGGCCACGGTCAGGCCAGCCGTTGGCCGCACCAGGGCCATGCGCCCCTCTTCCAGGTCGTACAGGAACATAAAGTCCAGCGTGCCATCTAGCGCGGGGATGATATCGGCCCGCTGCCCCTCGATGATGGGCCAGGGGAAGGGATCGGTGCTATCGCGCCGCGTCCCCCGGCCAATGACTTTTGCTGTGCGGGCCGGGCATTCAATCCGATCCCCCGGCTCGATTTGCAGCGCGGCGTGCAGCTTCCACATGAACTGTCTGACTTCCGGGGTGGGATTGCCGATGCAATAGTCTATGTCGAGGTGGGGGCTGTTGGGGCGCAGGGTCATGCGCCGCTCATAGGACAGGCCGCTCTGCGGCAGGGTCCCCGTGAGCACCAGCGTCTCCCCCTCGACGCGGGCGGCCAGCGGCGTTGTCCATAGCTCGCCGTGTTCGGGGTTTTTCATGCCGTTGAACACTTCTGGCATATCGTTGGGGATCAATTCGTCAATGCCGCCGTAAAAGTTGGGGTCGTACTTGCTGCCCGGCGCACAGCGCTCCAGCTTTAGGCGGGCGTTGTGCCAGAGAAATTCGTGCCCGCTGGCCTTGTCCATCAGGCTGACCACTCGCCCGCCCACGCCCGGCGCAACGTCCACGCGCAGCAGGGCGTTTTCCAGGCGCACCAGGGGCGTTCCATCGAGGGTAATGTCTTGCCGAATCGTTGTCATATGATCTCGCCCTTTTCTTCTTCGGTTATGGTGAGGCGGTAAAGCGCCGCGCTGAATCGGCTGGGCAAGTGTATTTCCAGCCCATTGGCCGTCAAATCCTGACCAGAGTAACGCACGGGTGGCGCGTCGGGCTGGTCTACATCCTGTACCATATATTCCCAGTCTCCCAGGCAGCGCGGATAGATGCGCTGTCGGTCGCAGGCATCGTCCAGCCGGTAGACGAACAACAGGCTGGTATCTGCGAGAGGGTTTTGAAGCTGGATAGCGGCCCAGCCCCGCTCGTCGTCTCGCGGTTTGGGCGGGGTGAGCAGGTGGGCCGTGGCCCCGGCGATGAACGTGCGCCAGCGCTTGTAAAAAGCGAGGTGTGCGCGCAGCCGCTCGCGGGCCTGGGGCGGCAGCCCGGCCACGTCCCCGCTAACGGCCACCGTCCCCGGCATGCAGACCCGCGCTGCGAAATCCACCGTCGTGGTAATGGAACGCTCCCACGTCGCGCCCATCGGGGCGACCACTCGCTGCGGGGTATCGGCCAGGGGCGTGCCATATTCGGGGATAGTTGCCCCCACTGGCCGCAGCGTGATCCACTTGCCCAGGCGACCCGGCGGCAGGCGCAGCGCGGCCCCCTGAAAGATGCGTAGCGCGTGGATGGGGTTCACCGTGTCGCTCAGGAAATGGCCGTCGAAATGGCTCAGGGTGTGCAGGTCCAGGCGCATCCCCCCGCTGGCGCACCCCTCGAAAAAGGTGTCGGGATGGCTGGCGCGCAGCTCTTCCAGCAGCCGATACCAGGCCGTGTAATAACCGCTGAACTCGGTCCCGGAGGCGTCTGTGCCCAGATCGAGGTTGAAATCCACCTTCATCCAGGCCAGCTTGTAGGTTTCCACCAGGCGGGCCATCTCGCCCAGCAGATAGGCGTACGCCTGGGGGGTCTCCAGGGCGGGCCGGAAAAAGCCGCCCGTAGCAGGCCGGAACCACTCCGGGTGCTCGTGCAGCACGGGGGCCTCTGGGCCAATGCGCTCCGGCTCCATCCACAACCCAAAGCCCAGCCCCGCCGCACGCACCTCGTCGGCAAAGGCGCTCATTTGCCCGTGAAAGGCGGCGTCGCGCTTTTCACGCCAGTCGCCCGTCTGCGCGGCCCAGTTGCCAGTCCCGGCCCCATACCATCCCGCGTCAATGGTAAACACTTCGCAGCCCAGGTCTCGCGCTGCCGCGAGTTGCTGGCGCAGGCGGGGCACGTCCAGTTCCTCAAAGACGTCGAACCAGGTGTTATATACCAGGGGGATGACCTCTTTGGCCTGCGCGAGATAGCGAGACAGCGCGTAACGGTGGAACCGCTCGGTAGCTGCTTCGATCTGCCCGCCGGGCAGGTTGTGGAACAGGATTTCGGGCAGCTCAAAGGCGCTATGAGCGGGCAGCGGCAGCCGCAAATCCTCGTCCGACAGGCCAAGTTCTACCACGGTAAAGGGCAGCGAGTCGCCGTTGGCTGTGCGCGCGCGTGCGCGTATCGTCCAGTTGCCGTGGGGCAGCAGGTGAAAGGCGACCCCGCCGCGCCCCTCCACCGGGCGCAGCCCCAGCATGGGCGTGCCCCCCTGGGTCGTGCGGCCCCCCTCGCAGCGCAGCACGAGGCTGCCGTGGGTGAGGGGTTGCCAGTTGCCCTGGTTCTCGCCGCTCCAATGGCTGCCCTGGCTATATAGCTCATAGAGGGCCGGGGAAAAGACAAACCGCGCCAGATAGCGCAGTAGAATCACCGGCTGATCGCCCTGGTTTTCCAGCGTGTCCCGCCGACTCCAGACCCCCGTATCTGGGCTGAACTCCCAGCGGCTGACGATGCGCAGGGGGGTATCTTTTACCTGCCAATGGAGGGTCACTTGATGCTCGGCGAATGTTGCCTCGGTGACCAGCAATTGCTCGGCCTCATATCGTCCGTCCATCGTTTCCAGCAGGGCCAGCCCCCCGGTGCCATCTTCGCACAGCCCGCACGCCAGCCCGAACAGGCGCGTTAGGGCTACCTGTCCCTCCTGCTGGCAAAAGACGGTGGGGCCTTGCTGGTCATATGGATAGGCGTGTTCGTTCTTTTTCTGCCTCATATGCTTACCTGGCGCTCCTTTCTGCATCCCACGCGGGACGCGCTCCACGGTGATAGTTTACCATGTGCGTCATCGCCCTTCAACCTGTTGGATTGTAGGGCGCCTGTCCAGGCTTGCGGGCAGGCGGCTTTGCGGCTAGACTGCTCGCAGGAATACCCATGCACCCCGCTGCGGGGGCGCCACCAGAACTGGAGTATACTCCCATGCCAAAAACAAACATCATCGTTTGTCTATGCGATCAGATGCGCCCATTCGAGTTAGGTTGCTACGGCCACCCTGTTGTGCAGACCCCTGCGCTGGACGCCCTGGCGCGGGAGGGCGTGCGCTTTGAGGTGGCGGTGAGCAACAACCCCGTCTGCACTCCGGCGCGCTCCTGCCTGTTGAGCGGGCAATATAGCCGCACCTGCGCGGGCTATCTGGGCAACGAGGGGGATGAAGCCCCGCCCTTTGCCCGGCCCCGCTTTCCTACCGCTACCCTGGCTGAGGCGCTGCGCGATGCGGGCTATCGCACTGCGCTCATTGGCAAGTGGCACGTGGGCGCGCACCCGGAACTGCTGGGCTTTGACGAGTATGTATATCCCAAGTTCCACCACCTGAACAAGAACCAGCTCTATTTCGAAAAATCGGGGCGAGCGTTTACCGCGCCGGGTTACGCCGAGGATTTCAACCAGCAGATGCTAGGTGAGGCGCTGGATCGCTATAGCGGCGACGCGCAACCCTTTTTCATCTATTACAACATTTCCACGCCGCACATGCCCTTTTTCGACGTGCCGCCCGAATACCAGAGCATGTATTCCGCCGAGCAGGTCCGCCTGCGCGAGAACGTCTTTCAGAATGGCGAGATGGCGGGCAATCAGGCGTGGATGAATGGCAAGCGCTGGTTTGAGGTATACCTGTGGGATTATCTGTACTACCAGGGCACTATTGATGTGGCCGTGCCCGACGATTTCACCCTGCGCGACCTGTACGCCCGCTACTATGGCATGGTCTCTTACACGGATTACCACGTGGGGCGGCTGATGGAGCAGTTGCGCCAGCGCGGCCTGGCGGAAGATACGCTGGTGGTGTTTACCTCGGATCATGGCGACCTGCTGGGCAGCCATCACCTGTATAACAAGGATCGGCTGTACGAGGAGGCGATTCGCGTCCCGCTGATGTTCCACTGCCCGCACACGCTGGCCCCGCGCACCGTCACCACGCAGGTGGCCTCGTTAATTGACATTGCGCCCACGGTGCTATCGCTGGCCGGGGCAGAGACTCCCGCCGGAATGCAGGGGCAGGATTTGACGCCGGTGTTGACCGGAGAGCGGGCCGCCCTGGAGCGCAACTGGGCCTTTGTAGAGACGACTGTCGGCGAAATTGGCGTGCGCTCGCTGACCCATCTGGTGGGCATGCAGTTGGAGCGGGACCAGCACCGCACGCTAGAAGGGATCGCCCTGTCGGCCCCGCCCCGGCGCGTGGTAGAGGAGCAGCACCTCTATTTCGACTGCCACGCGGACCCGTATCAGATGCGCAACCTTGCGCTCACGCCGGACGATACCGCGCGCGAATTGCGCGCAGCCCTGGCCCGCTGGAACGCCGAGACCCCGTGGATGGAGCAGCCGGTGCAGGGCGCTCACCGTAAATAACGCGCATCTGAAAGCGTTTACATAACCACGGGGATACCGGCGCGAGCCGTGCGCCGGTATCCCCGTGGTGGCTTTATGGCTCCAATATCACCTTGATGGACTCGTCGCCGCGATGGGCGATCTCGATTGCTTCCAGATACTTGTCCAGCGGCAGGCGATGGCTGACCAGCGCGGCCCCGTTCAGCACGCCATTTCGCAGATAATCAATCGCCAGCGGGTAGCTGTACGGCCCCAGGTGTGCGCCGTGGATGTTTAACTCTTTTACGTCGCCGATGATGGACCAATCCACCGCCACCGGCCCGGCGTGCACGCTAAACTCGACAAACGTCCCCAACCGCCGGAGCATCTGCAAGCCCTGAGCCACCGCTGGCCCCGCGCCCGTGGCCTCGATATACACATCGCAGCCATAGCCGTCGGTCAGGTCGAGGATGCGCTGTACGGCGTCGCCATCGCTCACGTCAATGGCGAGGTCCGCGCCCAACTGGCAGGCCAGTTCCAGCCGGTGGGGTTTCATATCCAGCGCCACCAGCAGGCTCGGCCCTTTCAAGCGGGCCACCTGCAACATGCCCAGGCCAATCGGCCCCATCCCGGCTACCACGACCACGTCGCCCAGTTGGATGTCGCCCCGCTCGACGGCGTGAATGGCGCAGGCCATCGGCTCGATCAACGCAGCCTGCTCTGGCGGCAGGTCCTTGGGCACGACGTGGTTGATGGCGTTGGCGGGAAAGCGCATATACTCCGCCCAAGACCCCTCCGCGCGATCCTTCTTAAAGCCATAGATGTCGTGTTGCTGGCACATCCAATATTGGCCGCGCCGACAAAAGCGACACTGCCAGCAGGGGACGATCTGCTCGGAAATGGCCCAATCGCCGACGCGCAGGCCGTGTTTTTCCGCGGCCCCTTCGCCCAGGGCCACCACCTCGCCCACAAACTCGTGCCCCGGCGTAACTGGCGCTTCGATGTAGGGCTGAATCTCTGCCGAACCCCACACGCGAGCGCCCAGGAAGGTTTTTACGTCGCTGGCGCAAATGCCCGTCGCCAGCACTCGAACCAACACCTCCCCCGGCCCAATCTGCGGCACGGGGATTTCCTCCAGTCGGTAATCCTCCGGGCCATACACGCGCACCGACCGCATCGTCCTGGGTATCATGGTTGCCACCTCGCTTGTAAAAGTATCAGCCGAGTCGGGCCTGCTCCTGGCGGAACCAGGCTACGTTCTCGCGGATGATCTCCCGAATGGGCAGTTGATAGGGGCAGCGCGACTCGCACACGCCGCATTCCACGCATCCCTCCGCCTTGGCGACGATGGTTTCGCCCCATTCCCCGTACATGCGCTCGCGGGGGAAGCGTTTGCCAAAGCTACGCAGGTTGACCACGGTCGAGATGTCTACCCCCTGCTCGCAGGGCTGGCAATAGCCGCACCGCCGACAAAAGCGCGTGCCCAGCTCTTCGCGCAGGCGCTTGATCTCGGCGCGGTCAGCATCCGACAGCCCCGCCGGGCTTTGCATGATGGACACAATCTCGTCTATCTCTGCCTGCTGCTCGATACCCACCACCGGAATGGCCGCCGGATAATGGCGCAGGAATTGGAACGCCAGCCGCGCGTTTTCCAACATGCCGCCGCCCATCGGCTTCATGG
Organism: Chloroflexota bacterium; assembly: GCA_012515695.1. Taxonomy (GTDB): domain Bacteria; phylum Chloroflexota; class Anaerolineae; order UBA1429; family UBA1429; genus JAAYXX01. The sequence continues at coordinate 880 of JAAYXX010000102.1, read as the reverse complement.
AGAGAAAGGCCACGCCGTGCTCTTCGCACAGGGGCAACAGCCTCTCCGCTGGCTCGTCGGTGATAAAGTTGAACGGGAACATCAGCGTCTCGAAATGGCCGGAGGGGACCATCTCCAGGGCCATCTCCAGCGAGTGGGAGGTGATGCCGATATGCCCGATGCGCCCAGCGGCCTTGGCCTCGCGAGCCACGTCCAGCGCGCCACCCGGCGCGAGAATCTGCTCGTAGGCGGCCCTGTCGCTCACGTTATGGAACTGGTACAGGTCAATCCGGTCTACCCCCAGCCGTTGAAAGCTGAGGTCGAGATGCTCCCGGAAGGTTTTGCCGTCGCGAGCGGGGCTTTTGCTCGCCAACACGAGGCCCTCCCGCCGCCCGGCAATGGCCCGCCCGATGCGCTCTTCGCTGGTGCCATAGCCATAGGCCGTATCGAGGAAATTGACCCCCAAATCCAGGCAATGCCGAATGACCCGCACCGCCTCCTGGTCGTCAACGCGCTGGATGGGGATGCCCCCAAAGGCGACCTGTGAAACCCTCAAGCCCGTCTTGCCGAGTATTACTCGTTGCATATGCTCGCCCCCTTGTGAGATCGTGAATATAGCATACCCGCTTTGCGTCGGAAGGCAAGGGGGAATGATTTTGGACCGCCGGCTTCCAGCCGGCATAATGTGAAGCCGCCAAGGATGGCTAATGGTGCTAACTTTTCGCGGGTCAAGTGTTGGGACAAAGTCGGAGGTGCCCTCATCCGCCCTTCGGGCACCGGCATACATGCCGCCCTCGCCCCCTGGGAGAGTGCGGCATGCATGCCGGGCGGCTGGGTACAGCCGGGGGTGAGCAACTGTCTTGTGTGTCAAGTAGCCGATGGGCAGCGCCAGGGCGTGCGG
>JAAYXX010000101.1 GCA_012515695.1 Chloroflexota bacterium | reverse complement strand
GTCGGCGTCTAGCTGGACAACGCGCGCGTCGTGGGCGGGCAATGCCTGCACCAGCGCCTCCTGCGTCAGCAGCACGGGCACGCGGGCGTCCGCAAGCATGTACGCCAGCCGCTCCGGCGGATAGCTGGGGTCTAGCGGCAGATACGCACCCCCCGCTTTCCATACCCCCAGCACGCCCACCACCATCTCTGGCCCACGCAGCGCGCACAGCCCCACCAGCGTTTCCCGCCCCACCCCCAGCCGCCGCAGATACCGCGCCAACTGGTTCGCTCGCCGCTCCAACTCGGCGTAGGTCAGCGTCTCCCCCTCGAACACCACCGCCACCGCATCCGGCTGGCGGGCCACCTGCTCCTCGAATAGCTCGTGCGCGCACCGCCCCGCCGGGAACTCGGCGGCGGTATCGTTCCACGTGTCCACGATCTGCGTCCGCTCGGCTGCGGTCAGCAGGGGTAGCGTCGCCACGGGCTGCGCGCTATCCGCTACAATCCCCGCCAGCAACGTCTGGAAATGCGCCGCCATCCGCTCAATCCGCTCCCGATCGAACAGATCTGCGTTGTATTCCAGGCTGCCCGCCAACCGCCCCCCTTCTTCGATCATGGACAGGGTCAGGTCAAAACGGGCAATTTCCGCCTCCGCCTCCACGGGGAGCAGGGTCAAGTCTCCGGCCTGTTGGGCACGCGCAGGGTTGTTCTGCAGAGCAAACATCACCTGGAACAGCGGGCTGTGGCTCATGTTGCGCTGCGACTGCACGGCGTCCACCACCATCTCAAACGGCACATCCTGGTGCGCATACGCCCCCAACGCCGCCTCCCGCGTCCGCCGCAACAGCTCCTCAAAGCTGGGGTTCCCCGACAGGTCCCCCCGCAGCACCAGCGTGTTCACAAAGAACCCGATCAGCCCTTCGATCTCGGCCCGCGTCCGGTTCGCAATCGGCGTCCCCACCGCCAGATCATCCTGCCCGCTATACCGCGACAGCAACACCTGGAACGCAGCCAGCAGCGTCATGAACAGCGTTGCCCCTGCTTCACGACCCAGCGCGTGTAGCCCTCGCGCGATCTCGTCCGGTACGTCAAACGTGACCGTCGCCCCGCGATAGCTCTGCACCGCCGGGCGCGGGCGATCCGTGGGTAGCTCCAATAGCGGCGGCAACCCCGCCAACTGCTTCCGCCAATAGTCCAACTGCCCCTCTAGCGCATCGCCCACCAGCCAGCCCCGCTGCCACGCGGCATAATCGGCGTACTGGACGGGCAGTTCGGGCAGTGGATTGGCGCGCCCGTGTCGGAAAGCGTCATACAACGCTGCCAGTTCGCGCATCAACACCTGCATGGACCAACCGTCGGAAATGATGTGGTGCATATTGAGCAGGATCAGATGGTCGCCTTCCCCCAGCCTGACGAGGCTCACTCGCAATAGCGGACCGCGGGCCAGATCAAAGGGAGCATGAGCGTCTTCTGTCGCCAGCCGCAGCGCCTCGGCCTCGCGCTCGTCTTCAGGCAAATGGGACAAGTCCACCACCGGCAGCGACAGGGCCATCTCGGCGGCAATCACCTGTCGAGGCCGCCCCTCCGTCGCCGCAAACGTCGTCCGCAGCACCTCATGCCGCCCGACGATGGCGTTCATCGCCCGCTCGAGCGCCCCAACGTCCAGCTTGCCCTTCAGCCGCACCGCCATCGGCAGGTTGTAGAGCGCGCTGTTCGGCTCCAACTGATCCAGGAACCACAGCCGTTGCTGGGCGAACGACAACGGCAATTCGTCCGCTTGTCCCAGGCGCACCAACGGCGGCACGCGCACCCCCTGCCCCGCTCGCCGCGCCGCCTCCACCCGCTCCGCCAGCCCCGCCACCGTGGGAACCTCGAACAGCGTCCGCAGCGGTAGCTCGACCCCTAGCGCCTCTTGCGCCCGCGAGATCACCTGCGTCGCCAGCAGCGAATGCCCCCCTAGCTCGAAAAAGCTATCGTGGATGCCCACCTGTTCCACGCCCAACACCTGCGCCCAGATGCCCGCCAGCAACTCTTCCTCCGGCGTGCGCGGAGCAACATACGCGCTCCCCAATTCCTCCCGCGTTAC
>JAAYXX010000015.1 GCA_012515695.1 Chloroflexota bacterium | reverse complement strand
GTTGGGGTATCCGGTGGGGTTTGGTGTGCCGCCGATGCCCGCGATGGATGGACCAGACGCCAGGGCGTTGCGGGCGGAATTGGAAGAGGCGGGCTTGATCGAGCTATTGCAGCGGCCTGCGCTGTACGGCCCGGCAGGCGATCCGATGCGAGGCAAGTTGGCTTGATGTAACAAAGGAGATGCGAAAATGGAAGACGTACCATTTCCCATCAGTTATTGGGTTGGGCCACCGACAGACCTGTCACGCTATCGCGAGTTGGCCGACTGTGGCGTTACCGTTGCAGCGGGGCCGCCGGAGGCGCTAGACCTCGTGCAAGAAGTGGGGATGCGCATGGTGGTGATAGATCAACGGATACACCGCGATCTGCCCCAGGAGCCGGATTGGGGGGAGACTGTGCAGGCGGTGGCCTATGATTATGCCATGCACCCCGCGCTGTATGGGTATTATGTGACTGACGAACCCCACTACCGCCACTTTGAGGCGTTGGGGCAGATCGTGCGCGCCTTCCAGGCCCACGACCCGGACCACGTGCCCTTTATCAACCTGTTTCCCAACTATGCCAGCCCCGATCAACTGGGGACGCTGGACTATGACACGCATGTGCGGCGCTATCTGGAAATCGTCAAGCCACCGCTTCTCTCTTACGATCATTATGCCCTGATGGAAGATGGCGACCGACCTGTCTATTTCGCCAACCTGGAGACAATTCGGCGGGAGGCGCTGCGGGCGGGCGTGCCGTTCTGGAATGTTATTCTCGCCACGCCCCACTTTAGCTATCGGGACCCCTCCCCGGAAGACCTGCGCTGGCAGGTGTATACCACGTTGGTCTATGGCGGCAAGGGGTTGGCCTATTTTACCTATTGGACGCTGGACGTGGAGAACTATCGCAACGGGATCATTGGCCTGTACGGCCAGCGCACGCAGAAATACTATACGGTGCAACAGTTGAACTGGGAACTGCACCGGCTGGGGCCGCACCTCATGCGCCTGACATCCACGGGCGTCTATCACTGGCCCAATGCCCCGTTGGGCGCGCGCGTGCTGCCGGGGGATGGTCTGGTGGCGCGGATCGTGGGCGATGGGGAGTATGTGGTGGGTGAGTTTGTGGACCCGGAGGGCTTGCCGTGGGTGATGGTGGTCAACCGCAACCGCCAGCGTTCGGCCTGGACGACCTTGTACCTGCGTACCACCCACACCGAGATTCAGGAGGTTTCGCGCAGCAGCGGCGGGCTGCGGCCTATTGCGCGAGATCAGGCGGTAGAGGCTGCCGGGGCCTATGCAGATGGGATCATTGTGCAGTTTTGGATGGCTCCTGGCGATGGGCGGCTGATGCGCCTGGGATCGCGGGGAAACGGCGTCTGAGAGTAGCCGTGGCATTGCCCCGCGCCGGGGCGTGTTTGGGAACAGCGCGCCAGGATGGCGCGGCTACAACTTGCCAAGGATGGCGGCGATCCAAAAGGGGAGTGTGCCATTCCCTGGACCGCCAGCATCCTTGCTGGCTCCCACGCGCCAGGATGGCACTACAAAACAACGAGGGCTGGCGCTAGCTGGCCCTCGATTGTTCTCGCAGATATTCCTCGAAATGAAGCGTCGCCCCGCCGCGCCGGGCGGATTCCCAGCCCGCCAGCACTGGCCCCAGGCTATACAGGCCGTCGTGGTAGTCGTTGCGTAGCAGCCCGGCGTCGCCCGTGCGTATCGCCTCGATGAACAGGCGGTCTTGCTCGAACCAGGGGTCGAACGGCTCCCCTTGCAGGAACCACTCGCCGTTGACCTTGAGGCCGTCGTACAGGTAGACGTCCAGCCGCCCGCCTTCGTACAGGATGATAAAGCTGGTGCCGCCGGTGGGCTGGCCGGGCGACAGGGCGGACACAAAGGTCATGGTCATCGTGGCCCCGTGGGTCAACTGGTAGTGAAACGACGAGGACACGGGCACCGCGTACGCTTGCGGCTGATGGTAGAACGCCTGGACGCTCTGGATGTCCTGGCCGGTCATGTAGCGGGCATAGTCGGTGGCATGTACGCCCCAATCCAGCGCCGGGCCGCCCGATTTCGCCAGATCGTCGTACCAACTGCGCTCCTGGCCTTTGAGCTGGGGCAGCGCGCGCAGGCTGGTGAATTGCACATGCGCCACGCGCTTGTCCGCCAGAAAACGGCGCGCCTGCTCGAACATGGGACGGTAACGCTCGCGAAAGCCCACGGTGCTGATGACCCCGGCCTGCTGAATGGCGCGGTCAATGGCGCAGGCCAGCTTCAGGTCGAGGGCCTGGGGCTTTTCGCTGAACAGATGGATGCCGCGCTCGACGGCGGCAATCTCGACATCGGCGCGGGCATAGGCCGGGACGCAGGAATAGAGCGCGTCCAGCCGCTCGTTGTGTAGCATCTCGTGCGCGTCGTGGTAGGGGCGGGCCGCGGGAAGGCGGGCGGCGGTGGCTGCCAGCGCCGTGGGGTCTGCATCGCACAGGGCCACAATCTCCACGTCGCCCAGCTTGAGCAGATTGGGGATGTGGGTCTTGTTGGCGAAACGCCCTGTCCCGTAAAAGCCTACCCGGATTTTGCTCATACTCGTCACTTGATTTTCGTCCCTTCGTACGAGTTTTACCAGAATAGTTGGGTAACCGAGGCAGCGCTGGCCCTGCTACTGCTCACTCGGCCCAGCC
>JAAYXX010000100.1 GCA_012515695.1 Chloroflexota bacterium | reverse complement strand
GGGGACTGCGCCTATCCCGTGGACCCACGGCAGGCCGACGGGTTTATCGCCATGACAGAGCCGGTGGACGGCGCGGCCATTCGACGGTATGTCACCGAGTATCTCGTCGCCCGCCAGCGCCCGGTGATTGCCCTGCTGCATCTGCCCGGCGCGCCCGTCGTCGAGATGGCGCTGCTCACCGGCTATGAAGATGGCGGGGCGGCCATTTTGGGCAGATCGCCCTACCAGAATCCCCGCACCGACAGCGCCAACCCGTATGGCTATTTCCGCCTGGAGGATTGGGAAAGCCACACCCTGGCTATCCTCGGTGTCGGGGAGGAACGGCCAGCCCAATGGGACAAGCACCTGTGCTACACGGTGATTCAAAACGCGCTGAAATATTCCCGCAGCCACACCCGTGGCACGCAGCATTACGGGCTGGCCGCCTATGATGCGTGGGAGCGCGCGCTGCTGGATGATGATTGTATCACCAGCGCCGACGACGCCACCATCGCCCGGCGGTTGCTGCACCACAGCGCCGTGGCCGGGTTCATCGCCTGTCAAAAGGCGTTCACCGTCCTGCCAGATTGCGCGGCCCCGTCTATGGGCGTCATCTCGAACCTGGTGCGGCGCGCCTCCGCAGGCCCCGGCATGATCCACGGGTTCATGTGGGATGTGTGGCAGGTGGTGGGCGGGTATTGGCGCGGCGTCAAGCCCGTGGGTGATGGATTCCGCCACTATTGGGACAACGATGAGGAATTGCGCCGCTTCAAGAAGCGGGGCGTCCGCGAAAGAGCCGCGCAGGTTGTCCGCCGGGCGCGACAGGCGGACGCGCAAGCTCTGCAAGATTTGCAGCAGGCCGGGGAGGAATGGGACCAATGCCTGGGGCGCGGGAATAGCCATCCTTGCCCCTGCTGGGATAGGCCGTGCGCCCGTATGGCGCGCTAGATACCGGGGCTACCCCCCTCACGAAAGGACTATACAAATGGCAGAGTACGAGTATGGCAGAATCCAAAGGCTGGCGGATAGCCTGGAACAGGCTGGCATCCCCGCCGACGTAGCCGAACAGATCATGGAGGGCGGCGAGGACATAGAAAAGGCGGCGCCGCCCAAGCGCAAAGCCGACTGGTTCCGCGTGGCGATGGAGCGCATGGACACGCTGCTCGACCTGCCAACCCGTCAGGCTGTGCGCGAAAGCTGCGCCTGCTGCCTGGGCGGCAAGCGCCTCAAGCTGTCCAAGGCCATCGCCAAGGAGCACGCTACGCTGGAAGAGCGGATCGCCGCAGCCAACGAGACGCCTTATGTCTTTGGGTACAGCGTTACCCGCGAGGAGGACGGCAGCATTGTGGTGCGCTTTGCCCCCGAAGGCGAGCCTTCCTACCGGTGCGTTTGCCTGCCCAAGGCCGAGGAGCCGATATCCATTACCTACTGCATGTGTTGCGGCGGCCACATCAAGCACCACCTGCAAATCGCCCTGGGGCACAAGCTGGCTCAGGTGCCGCGTGTGACGGCGCTATCCAGCGGCGGCACGCAGCCTTGCACGTTCGCGTACACGCTGGTGGACTAGCGCGACAAACACGCATTTGACCCGAGTTGGCGTCATTGCTGGACCGCCGCCATCCCTAGCCAATGGCGCTAGCTTTTCGCGGATCAACTGCTGGGGCAAGATCGGAGTTACCCTCATCCGCCCTTCGGGCACCGGCATACATGCCTCCCTCGCCCACTGGGAGAGGGAGCGGCTCCGTAGGAGCCGAGGGTGAGGGTGATCGACAACCAAATGTTAGCGCCATTGGGCAAGGATGCTGCGCCATGTATGGCGGCAATCCGGGATCGCTGGGGCGCACTGGCTTGACATGTTACCCCGCAACACTTCATACTGCCTGTGTGGGATGCGTTCTTGTGGAACGTTCCCAGTAGGCGCGTATGATGTAAAGGGGGTGTGATGCGCCAGGTAATTTACACGGCTTCTGTGTCGCTGGATGGCTATATCGAGGCGGCCAGCGGAGACCCCAGTTGGGTTTTCCCTGATGAGGAATTGCACAGGCACTTTAACGAGCTAGAGCACGAGATGGATACCCACCTGTATGGGCGGC
>JAAYXX010000099.1 GCA_012515695.1 Chloroflexota bacterium | reverse complement strand
CCCCTGCTTGTCGTGCAATCGACAAAGTAGAGGTCGACGGTGTTTTACGTGGCAGATTTGATTGTTCTAGTTCTGGCTTGTGCCAGTTCAACTATGAGGAGAGTATACTACGGGCTTCTCAGCTTGTCAAAAGTCACTTCTGGAAGCTCACACTCCCCCGCATCGTTTCCTGGCGGGCTACACCGAATCTCGCTGTCATTCCCGTCAGGCACAAGCGGTGATTATACTCCGCTTGATTCGCTTGTCAAATCATGCGATCAGGCTTTTTCTGCACACTCACAAGTGTCCCTTGCGAAAGTTGCAGATTGTTTCGCCTCCGCAACGCGGGAAACCCGCAGAACGGAGATCAGACCGCATGTTCATGTAAATAGTGTACTCAATTCACATATTATGTCAAATGTAATTGAGATACCTACACGACTGCTCGCCTGGCCTCAAGGCTACAGATGTCTTTTCCCGTCTGCTGCACTCTCCGATCTTGGGGCCAGATCGCGTGTTGATGTGGATGTAGACAGTAAATATCAAATATCCTTTGCTGTCTACTTGATTTTTACCTGGATTATCCGCAGATCACGTGTTAATGAAGGTATTCTACGTATTTTTGCATATCACGTCAAATATGCGCTCTGCTACCCCCTGCGCTCGATCATCTGGGTGAACTCTGTTACCGCGATGATCGATGTCTGTATTATACAGATCGTATATATTATGTCAAATATATACTTTCGCACCTGGCGTCTGGGCTGCTTGTGTGCATAGACGCTCGCTGCTGTGCTGTATTGTCTTGTTAACATCGGGTAGTATACACGCTGGTAACATTATGTCAAATTTACCCACACCTCTACATAGGCACTCGGCATTCGCTCATCCTATTTCGGAGGTTCAAGGGCAGACAGTAGCGCATTCCAAGCGCGCGAACCCGCGCATACTGCGCCGCGCCTGGCCGCCAGGGGGGGGGGCGGCCCGATACCGGGCACACCTATCAGGCGCAGGCGCCCGCTGCCAATGCGCCAACCGGCGCTGGGGCAAGGGTAGAGAGTATAAGGAGAACTCGCCATCTGTCAAAAGCGGGTCAGCCCCGCCAACGGCGCAGTCGCGGCCACCGCGCTGCCCCTCGCATGGAACTTTTGGCGGCCATTTGGCGTATATCAATCGATGGTTGCGCGGCCAGCCCGGCCGCCTATAATAACCAATGCTGTCTCCATACTATTCTGGTCAAGGCGGTCTGCTTCATGCAGTCCCCGCTGTTCTTCAGGAGAGTGTACGTGAATACCAAGAAACGCCTGTATCTAATTGCTTTGGCATTGCTCTCTACCTTGATGGTGCTGTCAGGCTGTGACCTGTTGCCCATGCCTGCTCAGTCCTCTGGGGAATGGGAGATGCCCACGACCACCGTCTCACGCGGCAAGATTACCCGCGTGGTGCAGGCGGTGGGCCAGATCTCCCCCCTCGATGCGCGCGAACTGGCCTTTGTCACTACCGGAGGGCGCGTCAAGGAAGTGATGGTGCAAAAGGGCCAGGTTGTGCAAGAGGGAGACGCGCTTGTACAGCTTGACACCACCGACCTGGAAAGCCAACTCCGCGAGGCGCAGGCTGATCTGCGCGTCGCCGAGGCCCAACTCCAGGCAGCACAGCAGCCCCCCTCTAAGGCAGACATCGCCCAGGCTGAGGCCCAGTTGGCTTATGCGGAATACCTCGTCGCCGACGCCAAGCTCAAACTCGACCTGGCCACCAAGATGGGCCTTACCCGGCTGGAACAAGAAGTGGCCGACAAACAGGCCGCCCTCCAACTGGCCCAGGATCAGTTGGCCCAACAGGAATTGAACGCCAACCAGATCGAAATCCGCCGCCTGGAATACGACGAAGCCTTCTTCCAGCGCGCCGTGCGCGATGCCAAGCCCGAAGACGCTGCTGAGGCGCAAAAAGCCCTCGATGCAGCCCAGCGAAACCTGCAAGCAGCCCGCGCCGCCCGCTCTGAGACTTTGCGTTTGGCACGCCAAAAAGTCACCGACGCCCAGCAAGCGCTGACTCTGGCCCAACAAGAGTTGCAGCGCGCCCGCTCTGGCGAAATAGACAGCCTGGCCGCCGAACGCCTCAGCTATGAGAAGGCGCTGGCCTCCTACGAAGAAACCAAGGCGCGCCTGGAACAACTCCACAAAGGCCCCGCCTCGGACGCGCTGGAACGCGCCCAAACCGCCTACGATGCGGCCGCAGCCAAAGTCGAAACCATCCAGGCCAATATTGACGCTTCGACCCTGCGCGCTCCCATCAGTGGGGTCATTTTCCAGGTCTATGCGCAGACCGATAACTGGATCAAGGCTGGTGACCCCATCATCTATATGGCCGACACCAGCTCGCTATACATCGACGCCCAGGTCAGCGAGGTAGATGTGGTCAACATGGCGGTGGATCAGGAGGTGCGCGTCTCCCTGGAGGCTTACCCCGGCAAGTTCGTCATGGGCAAGGTCACCAACGTGGACGCCCGCGGCCAGTCCTCCAGCGGCATGGTATATTACCAAGTCCGCGTAGTCCTCGAAGAGAACCCTGAACAACAGGTCATGCCCGGCATGATGGCCACCATCCGCGTGCTGGTAGGCGAAAAAGACGGCGTGCTCACCGTCCCCATCGCCGCCCTGCACTATGGGCGTCGCGGGATGGCCGTCACCGTCCAACAGCCAGACGGAACCTGGCAGGATCAACCGGTAGAGGTTGGGTTGAATGACGGGATCGTCGCCGAAATCATCTCGGGCCTGGAAGAAGGGCAGATCGTCCAGGTGCCCATCAGCCTCCAGCCGCCCACAGAGGATGGCGCAGAGATCGCACCCGGCGACATGACCGCGCCCGGTGCTGCCCCCGTACCAGTAGAGGAGGTAAAATAGTCCGTGTCCATCCCATTGAAGGAACAGCCCATGCGTACAACCAAGCGAAACCGGCGCGCTTTCTTTAACCCCAAGAGAATCGCCGGCGTCGGATGTCTGATAATCGTCTTGATACTGCTTGGGGCGAGCGCCTTTCTCTACACCCGCATCCGTTCGGCTTTTGAGACAGCCACTGGCGGCGTGATCGGCGGCCCGAACGTAGACACCCAGGACGTTGTTGTCGAACGCGGCGACATAGTCGAGACCGTGACGGTCTTTGGACAGGTTCAACCCTTGCGCACCGAAACGCTGGCCTTTCGTTTCGCCAGCGAGCGCATCCTGGCCGTGCACGCCATGCCCGGTCTGCTCGTCGAGGAGGGGCAACCCCTTGTAGAGCTAGACAGAGCCGCCCTGGAACGCAATCTGGCTACTGCTCGCGACAAGCTACAGCAGGCACAGGATGCCCTGGAAGAACTCAGCAAGCCCGACCCCGTCCGCGAGTTTGAGCTAAAGGCACAGCTTGCCGAGGCCAAGTCCAACAGGGCTGCGGCCCAGCGCGCGCTGGACGCGTTCGATGCCGGGCAGGGCACGCCCCAGGCCCAGCGCGCCGAGGCGCTCGCCGCGCTGAACGACGCCCGGGCCAAACTCAACAGCCTGGAAAATAGCGAAGCCTATCAAAAGCAGATCGAGCATCTCCAGTGGGTGTACAACATCGCCGAAGTAGAACACGGCCCTTATGTGACCATCCAAAACCCCAGCGAGGTAGACCGGGACAAGGAATGGCTCTTGCGTCTCGACATGCTGGCCCGTGAACAAGACCTGGAAAACGCCAAGCTGGCCCACGATATGGAAGTGCGGGCTGCGCGGCTTCAGGTGGTCCAGGCCGAGCGCGCCCTCGCCAAGCTCGATCAAGAGATCGCCCTGGGCAGCCCCGCCGTAGAGCGCGCCAAGTTGGTGGCCTCCATCCAGACGCTCGACGCTGCTATCATCGGCCTGGAAGAGCAACTGGCAACCCTCGACGGCGAGACCGACCCGGTGGAACTGGCCCAAGCCGAGGCCGACATCCTCAAAGCCGAGTACGCTGTCCAACAGGCCGAGGTCGCTCTGGCAGAAGCCACCCTCGTGGCTCCCTTTGCCGGAACAGTCATCGAGGTCAACGCCGTGGCCGATACCGTCGCGTCCACTGGCACCAAGATGGTTACCATCTCGGACGATTCAGCGCTACAAGTCATTGCGCGACTGAACGAACTGGATGTCGTCCGGGCCGAAGCAGGCATGCCAGTAACCATCACGTTCGACGCCTTTGGCCCTGAAACAGAGATCGCTGGGCGCGTGGAGGAAATCCCGCGCTATGGCAAATATGAGAACGGCATGACGCTGTACGACACAACCATCAGCTTCCAGAGCGAGCTTCCTGTGCGCCAGGGGATGTCGGCCAATATCCGAATCCCGCAAGGCGTAAGAGAAGACGTGCTGCTGCTGCCGGTGGCCGCCATCCAGTATGGCATAGATGGCCCCTTTGTGATGATCGTCGAGGGGGACAAGGTCACCAACCAGCCCGTAGAACTGGGAGTGAGTGACGGCATCAACGTCGAGATCATCGAGGGCGTCAGCGAAGGCCAGACCGTCCGAATGATGCTATGGGGGCCCTACCGCGGTGGGGTCTATATAGGATAGGAGGCTAGGCATGCGTATCATCAATATGTGGTTCGGCCTGCTGGGCCTGCGCTCTAGCAAGCTGCGCTCGGCGCTGACCACCCTGGGCATCATCATCGGCATCGGGGCCGTGATCATCGTCGTGTCGCTGGGCGGCGGGCTGCGCCGCTATACCGAGAAGCAATTGGAGGATATGAGCAGCGGCATCGTCGAGGCGCGGGCTATGGAGACATGGGGCGGGCCTATACTGATAGAGCGCACTGCCATGGGCATAGCCGCAGGCCAGTTCGGCATGGAATCCATGGGCCCCACCATCCAGGACCCGCTAACCGACACAGACGTAGAAGCTCTGCGCCGCCTCGCCACCAAGGTCAACGGCGTGGCCCCCATCTATGAAACGTGGGGCCAGGCCATCTATCAGGGCGAGTATATGCCATCCGGGCAGATCATGGGCGTAACGCCCGAATTCCTCCATGTGTTCAAGCGGGAATTGCTGCATGGCCGGTTCATCACCGACTATGATGACTATACGGCCGCCCCTGTGGTGGTCATTGATGAGCAACTCGCCGATGATGTCTTTGGCGAGGGCGTCAACCCGGTGGGCCATGTCATTCGTATCGCCGGGCAAACGCTGGCGCAGAACTATACCATCATAGGCGTCATCGAAAGCCCCACGGATAGCTGGACACGCACGTCGCGGTCTTTGTTGATTCCGCTGCGCACCGCGCACCTGCGGCTGGCCCAGCCGGGCAGCCCCAAGATCAACATGCTGGCAATGCGGGTAGATAGCCGCGACCCCAAAGAACGCCAGTACGCCGTAGCCCAGATCGCCACCATCCTGCGCGCCCGGCGCGGCACCACCCCCGGCGCTCCGGAAACCTTTAACGTGTACGACACGCTGGCCTGGAGCGAGCAGCAAACGCAGATGATCCAGATCATGACGCTGGTGCTGTCGCTGATCGCCGGAATCTCGCTCATCGTGGGCAGTATCGGCCTGATGAACATCATGCTGGTAAGCGTTAGCGAGCGCACAGCCGAAATCGGCGTGCGACGGGCAATGGGCGCTCGCCGTGGCGACATCCTGGGGCAGTTCCTGGCTGAAGCGGTGCTGCTCTCCCTGCTAGGAGGGCTGCTCGGCCTGGGGCTGGGCATTGCCGGGTCGCAACTCACCAGCACTCTGATCAAAGAGCTTCAAGGGATGGTGAGCGTAACTCCGGATATTGTGGTGATCGCCGTCGGCATTTCTTCCGCCGTGGGCATCCTGGCCGGTCTATACCCGGCCTGGCATGCTGCCCTGCTACAGCCAACAGAAGCCCTGCGGCACGCGTAGCTTAGCATAGATGAGGAACAGGATATACCCATGACAATAGACAAGAGCGCTGTGCCGATAGTCGAACTG
>JAAYXX010000014.1 GCA_012515695.1 Chloroflexota bacterium | reverse complement strand
GTCGGCCCACGGGGGTATGTGCATGCGCGCGTCGAAGAAGAGGAGCAAGGGGTCGCCCTCGCCACGGTAGACCTGGACGAGGTGCGCCAATATCAGGAGGAATTGCAGCTTTTGCAGGCCCGCCAGCCGCGCAGCTACCGCGAAATCGTGCGCATGTACTGACCCGGCCCGTCACTATTTGACCCTCGCCGCGTTGTGGGGTAGATTCGTAACCAAGACGTCGCCCACAGGCGGCGCGTAATCTGTTAGCCTGTTCATCATGGAGGTTGTTTCGTGCACATTGTAGATTTGCGCAGTGATACCGTTACATTGCCCTCCCCCGCCATGCGCGAGGCGATGTACCGTGCAGAGCTGGGAGACGACGTATACGGCGAAGACCCCACCGTCAACCGCCTGGAGGAAATGGTGGCCGAGCGCCTCGGCAAAGAGGCCGCCCTGCTGGTGGTCAGCGGGACAATGGGCAACCTGGTGGCCCTGCTCTCCCATTGCGGGCGGGGCGACGAGATCATCATGGGCCATCTGGCCCACACCTTTCTCTACGAGGCGGGCGGCGTAGCGGCCCTGGGCGGCATCCACAGCCACACCTTGCCCAACCTGCCCAACGGCATGCTCGACCCACAAGACGTCGAGAACGCCATCCGCGACCCCCAGAACGTGCATCATCCCCGCTCGCGGGTGATCTGCCTGGAAAACACCCACAACCGTTGCGGCGGAGCCGTGCTCTCGCCAGCACAGATGGCCACCATCAAGGCTATCGCCGACCGCCATGGGTTGGCGGTACACCTGGACGGGGCGCGGATTTTCCATGCCGCCATCGCCCTGGGAATCGACGTCAAGGAAATCGCCGCCCAGGCGGATTCGGTGCAGCTTTGCTTCTCCAAGGGGCTGGCCGCGCCCGTCGGATCGGCCATCTGCGGCAGCGCCGACTTTATCCGGGAGGCTCGCCGCAATCGCAAGATGGTGGGTGGTGGCATGCGTCAGGCTGGCATCATCGCCGCCGCCGCTATCGTGGCCCTGGAACAAATGGTAGACCGACTCGCCGATGACCACGAGAACGCTCGCCGATTGGCCGCCGGGCTGGCCGAGATCAACGGCGTTACCATTGACCCGGCTGCCGTCCAGAGCAATATCGTGGTCTTTGGCCTGGCCGACCCGACCATCTCGCTGCCGCAGGTGTCGCAGGCATTGGCCGCCAAGGGCATCAAGATCAACCCCATTGACAAGGCCCACTTCCGCGCTGTCACGCATTACGGTGTCGAGCGCGAGGACATAGACCGGACGCTGATCGCGATCCGGGAAACGCTGGCAGAATTGGCATGAGCAAGCGCGTCGCCAGGGCACCTTCTCTCTACGAGCCGTATCTCCTGTTCCTGATCTTTGTCGGGGTCGGGCTGGGAACGGTCTTGGTCGAACAGAAGGTGCGCCTGGCGCTGCTGTGGACCACGATGATACTGCTGAGTGTGCTATATCGCAGCAAGATCAAGGTGGACACAGACTTTGGCCCGGCCAGCATCAGCCGGGGGGCGCTGCTTGGTATCGTCATCTCGATGCCCATCCTGGCCTTCCTCATCAGCCAGTTGCGGGTCTTTACCGAGCGGCTGTATGCCACCAGCGACGTGGTCATGCTGTTCTATCAGATCTGCTTTGTGTCCGCGCCGGTAGAGGAATACTTTTTCCGAGGGATCATCCAGGGGCGTTACGGCTCCTCGGTGAGCACGACGCTCTATGCAGCCACCGCCCTGCTCTACTTTTTGCCCCACGCCCCCCTGCTCGTGTCCTTTATCGTCTTTGTCGCAATGGGAACCCTGGGCCTCGTGTATGGATTCGTGCGCGAGCGTCACGGTCTGGCGGCGTCCATCGCCTGCCATGTCGTCGTGGGCCTGATCTTGCAGGTCATCCCCAGCATGATCGAGGCCCTGCGCGTGCTGCTCGTCGGATAAGCCATCCCAACCACTGATTCACGACGGCAAACACCACCGGAGGCCAACATGCCCACACATCGCCCGAATATCGTTCTGTTGCTCACCGATCAGCAGCGCCGCGATACCCTGGGCTGCTATGGCGCTCCGGTTTGCCGCACGCCACACCTGGATCGCGTCGCCGCCCAAGGCGTGCGCTTTGATCAGGCATATACCAATACGGCCATCTGCACCGCTGTGCGCGCCAGCCTGCTGACCGGCCTGGAACCCCACAAACACGGCATGCTGGCCAATTTCGAGCGCAACGTGGGCTATCCGTGGGAGCTTCCAGAGGGGCTGGTTCCCTTTAGCCATTACCTGAACAGCGCGGGCTATCGCTGTGGCGTGGTGGGCAAATGGCACCTCGGGCTGACGCGTGGGCCTGAATGCTATGGCTTTGAGGGAACCCACTTTCCCGGATGGGACGCGCCCAAGCATCACCCCGAATACGAGGCTTACCTGGAGAAACACGGCCTGCCGCGCTGGTCGGTGCGCGACGAGATACGCGGCACCTTCCCCAACGGCAAGCCGTCCATTGCGCTGGCTGGTATCTATCAGGGGCCGGTGGAGGGCACCTACCCCTACTTTTTGGCAGAGCGCACCATCCAACGCCTGCAAGAGTACGCTCGCGGCTATCACGACCAGGGACAGCCCTTTTTCCTGCGTACCGACTTTTTCGGGCCGCATCTGCCCTACTTTATCCCGCAGGAATACGCCGATCTGTACGACCCCGCCCTTGTCCAGCGTTCCCCCAGCATGGACGAGACGTTTGAGGACAAGCCCCGCGTCCATCTATGGTATTCGCAACATTGGGCCTTTGATACATACCCCTGGGAGACGTGGCAAAAGATCGTGGCGATGTATTGGGGTTATGTCACGCTAATCGACGAACAGATTGGCCGCATCCTGCAAGCGATGGATGATCTGGGCCTGACGGAACATACCGCCTTGTTCTTTAGCGCAGACCACGCGGGTTTTGTGGGGAACCACCGCCTCAGCGACAAGGGGCCAGAGATGTATGACGACATCTACCGCATCCCCATGCTGGCGCGCTGGCCCGGCCATTTTCCGGTGGGCGCCTGTGATGCGTTCGTCACGCTCATGGACCTGATGCCCACCTTCCTGGAACTGGCGGGCGTGCCCATCCCCGAAATCGTAGACGGGCGCAGCCTGCTGCCGCTCTGCCAGGGTGCGGTGCCGCCCAACTGGCCGGACGAGGTGTTCTTCCAGTTCCACGGCCACCACTTTCCCTACCCCCAGCGCGGGATTCGCACGCGCACCCACAAGCTGGTGGTCAATCCGGCGGACGTCAACGAACTATACGACCTGACGGCGGACCCCTACGAGCTACACAACCGCATCAACGACCCCGCCTATGCCGACGTGCGCCGCGATCTGTTGCAGCGCCTCTACCGCCATCTCGTGGACAAGCGCGACAACTTTTACCACTGGATGACCACCATGTTCGAGGTCTCCTAGCTGGAAACGTCCGCGCCGCTTACCGTCCCGACAAAGTCGCGCACATCCCGCAAATGCTCGGCGATATAGGCGGGGTTTGGTTCCCACAGGCGACCCTCCAGCTCGGCGCGAGGCACAGCCCCCGCGACATCGCGCACATCCGCGCGCGCCGGGTAATAGCCCGGCTCGTGCCAGGGCGCGTATCCCTGCCCCCCTGCCGCGTCGCCCATCAGCCAGCGCACCACCAGCTTGGCTGCATACGGATGCTCGGCATAGTTCACAATCGCCAGATACGTCCGCCAACGCAGGCCTGCCATCGGGGCCACGTCCACCAACTGGCGCAGCGGAAGCCCGTCCAGGCTGGCGCTCGCTATTTGCTCCGAGCCAACCACTCCCAGCGCGCTGGCATCGCCCTCCGGGTCCATCATCAGGGCCACCACATCGGCATCCCCCACCATCCAGCGCGGCTCATTCTGATAGAGCGCCTTGATCCACTGGTACGCCGCGTTGGGACAGTCCTCGTCAAGCACAATATCCTGCCCAAACTCCTCGCGGTAGGTTTCGGCAAAGGCATCGCCATGCTCAACCATCGTCGCGAACAGATACAGCGTCCGCTCGTCGAGCAACGGGTTCGGTAGCACCACCTTGCCGTGCCATTCAGGCCGGGTCAGGTCCCACCAACTATTCACATCGGGCTTGCCCCCGTTGGCGTTGTAAACCAGCGTAACCGCCGTCCAGTGATGCGTCAACAACGGCTCCTGTGCGTCGGGCGAAAGCTGCTCGCGCAGGCTGCTGGGCACATAGTTCCACAGCTTGCCCTCCTTGAGCAAGCTCAGGGTGCGAGGAGCGTCCGCCACCAGATAGACGTCGGCCATCGGCTGCCCCGCCTCAAATCCCTCCAGCAGTTGCAAATAAGCGTCATCGCTGCCCAGCGTATACGCCTCCGCCTCCAGGCCCGCATTTGCCTCCATCAGCGTGTCCATGCTCCGCTCTGTTCGCGCCGTGTC